>CAZTYD010000186.1:462-2505 GCA_964618035.1 uncultured Candidatus Peribacteria bacterium | reverse complement strand
GCTACGCGTACTGGCGCGCGATGCCGCCGCTGTTATTGCTGGGGCTCCTCCTCTGGCTCGGAATTTCCCGCACCGCCGGCGACGCGTCGTGGCGGCGGCTGGGATGGTGGCTCATGGCGTTCGGCCTCCTGCAGATCATCGCGCTCCTCTACTACATGTACGACATGCCCTGGGGAGGGGCCCTCCCGAACAAAGGCGCCTACATCGCTGCGGTCTGCTGGGCCATCGGGTTACTTCTCTCTCAACTGTACTATGTGTCTCGTGCGCTGTCGAAGTCTGCCGCGTACGTGTACCAGCAGTACTATTTTGGAGCAGTCGTTCTCTTCGTTCTCATCAATGCTCTTGTTCCCGTCTACTAACGATTATCCACCAAGCAACCGCACAGAGCACATCCACAATCACCGGCACGAGAAACAGCGACATATCCCCAAAGAACACTCCCCGGTACCCCAAATAGAGGTACAGGAACTGAAAGTGGAAGGAGAACAGCACGAACGGCAGCAACCGCAGGTACCGCGCGAGAACCGGTATGCCCGCCAGCGCGAGGAGCAAGACGGCCGTCTCCATGTAGAAGTGATCCATGTGATCCAGCGACGCCGCGAGTTCGTACGCGAGGATGACGGATGCGCCGAGCGCGTACGCCAGACGCCGATCCCCCCAAAATTTCTTCGCGTACAGCAGGCCGAACGTACCGAGGAGCAGCAGCAGCGGAGACGCGTGCACCAAATTCCCCGGACCGGTCGCCGCGGGGTTCGGGAAGTAGTAGTTATGAATCGAGAACAGCATCTGGAATCCGTACGCCGCGTTGAGCGGGAATTTCCACCACTGGAACACGTTCGTCTGATCGATGGTCGGGTGCGCCCCCACGATGATCCGCCCGATCTGCAGGTACTCGGCGGCGACGTAGAGGAGCGGAAAGATCAGCGCGAGACCCAACTGCATGCTCCCCTTCCTGCGATCCGCTTGATCGCCCTCGGGCTGCCACCACAGAAACAGAGGCGCGAGCGCGACGGAGAACGGCTTGATGAGGAACGAGATGCCCAGCGGCACCCACGCCCACCGCGAGCCGCGTGCGCGCAGCATCAGCGCCAACAGCACTGCCAGCGTGAACGACGGGAACGTGAACCCGCGCAGCGCCACGAAGAAGTAGAACGGCATCAGCGCCATCGCGTACGCGAAGAGAATCGCCTGAAAGCGGTCGCGCAGCAAGGCGAGAGCCGCGCCGTACGCGGCGGGAACGAGTGCGATGGCGCAGAGAATTTGGAACCAGATGTTCGCGTGCGCCGTGCGTGTCAGCAGGTAGATCGGCAGCGCCAAGAACGACGCGCCGTGGAATCCGGGAATGGAGAAATCAACGCGGCCCGCGGCGAGCGTCTCGATGAACCGCTGGTAGTTGAAATCATCATCCATCGGCACGATGTGCGACCGAGCGAACACGATCGCGACAACGATAGTGAGGATGGTGATGTGGAAGGCAGGCGAGGCGAAGAGCCGCCGGAGAAGAGACATGGGCCGATGATAACACGGGACGGGTACGGTGAGTCTTGAGTTTTGAATGGCAGGTAACGAAAGACTGGAAAACTGCAAAAGACAGATAACACTCACGCTTGAAGCAGCCCTTAGAGCCTGTTGAAAAAGCCATCAAACGCGTGTCGTCCCTCGTCTCCGCTCGGGATGACACGCTTCATTTCTTGCTCGAGAGCACAATCTGTCATGGTGAGCGGAGACGAACCATGACACAGAGGTACTTTTTAAACACGCTCTTAGCGAGATGCTTACCGCTAACCGCTAACCGCTTATCGCTCTTCAAGAATCACTTTTTCCGGAATACGAACGAATGCGAGAACGCGTAGTTCACCGGAATCATCACGCCGATGGCGATGACTTTGGCGAGGAGGTAGTGCAGGCCCCAGTGAAACAGCACGTCGGTGATGACGCCGTTGAGGAAGATCGCCGGACCGTAGACAATGGCGAATTTGACGAGCTGCCCCATGACGTTGCGGTCGGCATTGCGGAAGGTGAAGTACTTATTGAGCAGAAAGA
>CAZTYD010000186.1:0-452 GCA_964618035.1 uncultured Candidatus Peribacteria bacterium | reverse complement strand
ATTTCTTGCTCGAGAGCACAATCTGTCATGGTGAGCGGAGACGAACCATGACATAGAGGTACTTTTTAAACACGCTCTTACGGAACGCCGTCTCTTCTTCTGCGGCGGTTTGCGGCGGGGCGGATGAGAGGAAGGAGACTCTCTATCGTCTCTAGCGCTTCTCACAATGGGCGTGCCACTGTGCTACGCTCAGATGATGAATCGCCTTTCAGTCCCCTTTCGTGAAGAGCGGTTCGCAACATTTGCCTGAGAGTCGCCTTCCCCTTGGCGGTCTTAAAATATTTCTCTCGTCGCAGTGCATCCTCTTTTGATTTGTGACCTTCGAAATAGAGAAGTTCCACGGGCAATCGCTTGGCTGTGGAAATATTTTCACCGCGTTGATGTTGCGAGAGACGCCGCTTCAGATCATTCGTGCTGCCGGGATCGGTGCTCAAGGTGAAGGCGGACTGCCT
>CAZTYD010000185.1:786-2554 GCA_964618035.1 uncultured Candidatus Peribacteria bacterium | reverse complement strand
TACCCGGCCGCAAGGCCGGGTATTGGTGATGGGGCCCCATCCCCGGCCCTTCCCCCGTCCCCTCCGCCTGCCTGCCGGGGGAAGGGAGCCGTTCACTGTTCTCCAGACTCACTTCCTTCCCCGGCAGGTCTCTGAGTTTGTAGGACAGAGCAGTCGGTGAGTTGTTCAAGAATGGATGTGGGAGGACGGGGGAAGGTGCCCCGCGGTGCGGGGCGGATGGGGCCCCGCTTAAACAACGCATACAACGTCTCGAACGCCAGCTTCGTATCTTTCTCATCCAGATAGAGATTCAATCCGGTGAACGTCGACGACAACTCGATGAGATTGATGCCTTGCAGCATCAGTTGTTGGAGAATGATGTAGAGGAAGCCCGGCACCTCGCGCGTAAACATCTCGTCGAACTGGATGCCCACGCTGGCGATGGCGCCGTGGTGAAACGTCGGCTTCGCGCCGAGGAGCGCATCAACATCCGGTTGGAACGTACGGTCGATGATGATGGTGATTTCCGACGTGCCCTCCGAGAGTGTCATGTACCCGTTGCGCTTCTGGATGATCTCGTACAGCTTCTGTACTCCGCGATGAACATCCTTCGCTTTGGCGAACGTGTAGGTGCAGAGGTGCGTCTGGATGGTCAGCTGGTCGATGTAGTACGACTGGCGCGGCGGCATGCGCTTGCGGATCCGCCGCTGCAGCCGCGACAGGCTCATGACGATGGCGCTCCGCGTCAGCGGCTTCTTCGTCCGCACTTCTATGTGCGGGCGGATGTACGCTGCCACCTGCGACAGGTTCAGGAGCCCGTGCTGCAAACCAAACTGCAGAAGCGGCTCGCCCTCCACGATTTCCCGGAGCGCGTCGGATATTTTCAGCATGTCAGAAATGTAACATCAGCTGATACATATCAAAAGACACAGTTTCCGCGTCTTTCAAGGCATGCGCGTAAGCGATGCGGGCAGGCGGCGTCTGAGAAGGCGTACATCTTTCCCCCTCTCCGTATGGAAGAACACACTGTCTCGCAGGACGAAGTGCATGAGGCGGCCCGCACGCTGGCGACCGACAGCATGAATCCGCTGCACTACTTCGAGAAGAAGAAGGCGGCCCGCACGCTGCGCGCGGCGCGCGGGAAGAAGGCGTCGAAGAAGCGGTGATGCGGCTTCGCGGCGTGGGAGAGGCGTACGTAAATGGAGGTACATGCGCGCCAGGCCGTCGATACCGCTACGCCGCCATCAGAATGGCGGCGTTTTTTTACATGGCGATGGGAATGATATCGGCGAAGTGCGAGTAGCAGGCCGGTGCCTCGGTGCCGCCGGTGAGCGGATGCTTGGTCAATTGCAGGACGATGGGCGTCGATGCATCGGTCTTCAGGAGGAGCTGCGCCACTTCCGGCGCGAGCGTGTACTGCGTGCGTCCCTCGCGGTCCGCGTCGTTCTCGTACACGATGTGGTCGCCCTCCACGCAGCCGATGCCGATGGCGTTCTTGCTCACGTACGCGTTGCCGACATTCCGGTCCATGAACGCCCTAAGAGCCGGCGACGGCTCCTCGACGAGGCGGAAGAGTACGTACCGGTAGCGCTTGCAGTCGCGGTCGCAGAACGGTTCTTGCATCGGAATGATGTCGCTGTACCCGCGCACGTAGACCGTCCCGGATCCCGTCGCGGCGTCGAACGTTCCCGCGGGCAGCGTGCTCGGCGCGAGCGCGGCGCCGGTGAGACTCATGCTGCTGATCGACGATGCGGCAAGGCCGTCGCTCGATGCGCTGGAGGAGGCGGCG
>CAZTYD010000185.1:0-776 GCA_964618035.1 uncultured Candidatus Peribacteria bacterium | reverse complement strand
GCAGCCGATGAGCACGAACGCGCTCAGCAGTGCGATCACGGCAAAGGCGCGGCCGGCCTGGAGGGTGATGTGGTCCCGCATGCTTGTAGCAGACGGAGAGAATGCGGATTCGTGACAGTCGATGGTGCAAGTATCTCGCAGGCACATACGGGGATAAGGTTTCAAGATGGCAAGATTGCAAACAAAGCTCCAAGAATCCAATTTTCAGTATGCCACTCTGAGGATCCGTAGCCCTACGCTTTGCTCAAAATAGGCTCCGTAGAGTTTGCAATCTTGCAATCTTGCAGTCTTGCAATCTTGCATTCTTTTCCTTGACTCTCCTCCTCCGCTTCCCATACTCATAACCAATAGAGCGCAATTGCGCTGCCATGTCGCCACTCGAACGAGCCGCTCACGCGAGCAACTCGGTTATTCGCGGTGTGTACGGCGCGGTGCGGCAGCACGCGCGCGTGCTGCGGGCGAGTGCCTGGTCGCTGTGCGACGAGGCGGAGGGAGTGCGTTGCGAAGAGACGACGGTCGACGTGCTGCACTGCCGTGTCGCGGGTCGTACCGATGACGGCCGGTATCTCGACATCACCGTCGCGTGCCGGCGCATCCGTCGCGTCGTGTTCGATATCTGCCGCGTCGGTAGCTATGTGCATGTTCTGCGGAGCGAGGAGATCCGCGAGAGCGGCTTCGTGTGGGTCCGGCGCGTGCTGCGCGATGCGGAGCAGATGGAGGATACTGAAACGATGGAACAGCCTTCGTGGTTCCCACAGCGCGAATCGCGCGAGAAT
>CAZTYD010000184.1:0-2581 GCA_964618035.1 uncultured Candidatus Peribacteria bacterium | reverse complement strand
GAGCGTGCGATGCGCCCAGAGGATCAGCAGCACGATGCCGGCGAGTACCGCGAGCGATGCGAGCGTGCTGAGGCCGGAGAGGATGATGAACAGGGCGGCGAGCCCGGGCGACGAGAGCAGGGGATTCATGGCGGAGGGGGAAAGGGTGAGTGCGAGCGAGTGTAGGGGAATTCGGTGGAATCTTCTACACCGATGCAAGCCCGGGGAAGACGCTGCTGCCCGTGCGGGAATCTTCCTCATTCTTCCTGCTGATCGCTGCCCGCTGCCCGCTGATTTCTGACCTCTGGCTTTCGCTGCCCGCTCGCCCATTCTCCCGTGCATCTTTGTAATCATTTCCCCTCCACTCCGTCGCAGTGGCATTCGATATCTCTTCCCCTCCACTTCTCCTATGGCAACTCTGCTGGGTTTGCGCGAGCACGGCCCGCGGCGGTGGTCCGCCGTGGCGGTGCTGACGATCGCAGCCCTCCTCTTTCCTCTGTTCCGCGCGGTCGCGGATGGCCAGTGGCTCCACTTGAGCGCGTACTCCGGCGCGCCGGGTGCGCACCTCCTCATCGGCGGTGACGGCTTTCAGGGCGGCGAGACCGTCACGGTCTCGTTCCAGGGCATGACGCAGACGGCGACCACGAACGCCGAGGGCGCCTTCACGGGCGTCGATTTCGTCGTGCCGGTACGGCCGGCCGGCTCATACTCCATCACGGCCACGTCGCCGTCGGGCGGCAGCGCGAACGGCAGTTACTACATCGAAGGCGTATGGCCGAGCGCCTCGCCCTTCGAATGGTGGCTGCCGCCGGGAGGGCAACTCGGCGTGAACGGCACGAACTTCGCGCCGGGTGAGACCGTGTCGCTCTTCGTGGGCGACGACGGCAGCGCCGCAGCGACCGCCACGGCCGACGAGGGCGGCAGCTTCAGCAAGGCGGATGCCATCACCGTGCCGAGCTCCTTCGCCAACAAGCAGATGAAGGTGACGGCGAAGGGCGACACGAGCGGCGCCACGGCCTCGTTCGAGATCGCCGTGGGCGGCTACTGGCCGAGTCTCAGTCCCTCGGCGTACTACGCCGAGCCGGGCCACGTCATCGGCGTGATGGGCGGCGGGTACGCGCCGAACGAGAACGTGGTGCTGAAAGTCGGCACCGCGACCGTGGGCACGTTCGCGGCCGACGCGACGGGCACCTTCGCCGCGCCGGACTCCGTGAACATCCCCTTCGGCTCCACGAGCCTCACGCTCACGGGCGTCGGCCAGACGAGCGGCGCCACGGCGTCGGTCACTGTCGAGGTGGGCCAGCTCTTCCCGCACGTGACGCCCTCGGCGTACTACGCCACGCCCGGGCAGAAAGTCGGCGACATCGGCGGCGGCTACGCGCCGGGCGAGACGATCGACATCATGGACGGCACGACGAAGCTCGGATCGGTGACGGCGGACGACAAGGGCGACTTCGCCGCGCCCGAGGCCGTGACCATCGGGTTCGACGGACTCAGCAAGACCATCGCGTTCGTCGGGCAGACGAGCAAGGGCTCGGCATCGTTCACCGTGACGGTCGGCCAGCTCTTCCCGGGCGCCACGCCCACCGCGTACTTCTCGCTGCCGGGCTCCACCAACGGCGTCTCGGGCACGGGTTTCTTCCCGGGTGAGACCGTGCGTCTCGAGGACGCCATCGGCACGCTCGTCGCGACGGCGACGGCCGACGGCGCTGGCAACGTGACGACGCTCACCGATGCCATCACCATTCCGTGGGGGGCGGACGGCAACGTCGTCTACTACCTCAAGGGCCTGACGAGCAAGGGATCCGCCAGCGTGTCCATCGCCACCGGCGGCTTCTCGCCCAGCATCAATCCGTCCACGTGGTACGTGGTGCCGGACAAACTCATGTCCGTCACGGGCACGGGCTACGGCCCCGACGAGAGCGTCGACATCAAGATCGACGGCGTGAAGGTCGCCGGGACGACCGCCGACAAGGACGGCAACTTCACGGCATCGTTCCGCGCGCCCAAGACGGGTACGCACTTCATGCTGGGCGCGGTGGGGCTGAACAGCCAGGGCAACGCGCAGGTGACCATCAGCATCAATCAGGATTGCCTGGTGGATGAGCCGGCAGCGGGGTAAATGGAAGAATCCAAGATTGCAAGACTGCAAGATTTGAAGAGAAAACCCCAAGGCCCCAATCCCACAGATGATGCAAGCATTCGAGGCACGAAATCCGAAAGGGTTTCGTGTTTTCGTGAGAGAGACGCAGACCCATCGTCGTGGCAGCACCGTCGTCTTTCCTGTTTTCCTCTCCTGCCGCAAACTCGTCAGCAGCTTTTTGTGGATCGATGGTGATGGCAAGCGCATCCGGGTAAGTCCATGGATGGGTATCCGTCTCATAGATTGTATCCCGCAGTCCCGCTCCTTCCGCACACCCGCCGTTGCGTAGAACGCGGCGCGGCCTGCAAACAACTGGCACGACAACCACGATGCAAATGCCACCACCACAATCATGCTGAGGGCCACAATGCGCTCGCCGTTTTCGCGGAAGCCAAACACGCGACACACCGTGTCGTAAATCAACCAAAACGCCACCAAGAAACTCAGTGCTGCGGTGAT
>CAZTYD010000183.1:0-2581 GCA_964618035.1 uncultured Candidatus Peribacteria bacterium | reverse complement strand
CCGACAGCGCGTCTTCGATCACGCGAGCGACGAAGTGTTCGCGATCCGCCTTCTCGGGGAACATCTGCATCAGTCGACGCTCGATGGACGGCGGGAGTCGCAGCATCCATTGAAGAGTACTCCAGTGTGAGGCAAGACTGAACATGAATCTTGAGTCTTGAGTTTGGAATTTGGAATGTCGGGTTCTGAGTGCAGCGTTCGCGGCATGAAACTCTCTGCCTGTTGCACTTTGCTTCCACTCCTGCAAAAACGGAAGAACGCTCTTCAAGATTCAGGACTCATCCATCGCACCCGCACTTCCCCCCGCACGCGCACGCCTTGCTCGCTGCTTCCTCCGGCATGTCCAGTTTGAATTTCCCGTCGCGGAAATCGATGATGCTGCCGCCGATGCGCTTGAGGCTGAGGCTCGAAGCGAAGAGGCGCACGTCCGGAACATCCGCGTGCGCGAACGTCTTGTCGTCGTCGGACGCGCTGTCCTGGAACTCCAGGCAGAATCCGCCGCGCCCGTCGGCGATGACGGCGAGGCCTTGTCCCAATCGGCCTTCGGCGTCGGCGATGCCGCGGATCGCTTCGGCCGCCGGCTTCGTGACGGTGAGTACCTCCGGCCGCGGCGGCAGATCGCGGATCAGCTGATTGATGTCGTCGACGAGCTCGGCGATCTCCTCCTCGTCGAACCCGTGCACCGCGCATCCGTCGGCCAGCGTCTCCTCGGCATTGGCGCTGCAGTGGAAGCAGTGCAGCCCGTACTCCGCCAGTATGCTCTCGGATTCCGGGCACAGCGTGATGATGTCGAGCACGCGCATGTCGGAGGTAATGGAGGACATGGCGGTATTGTATGGAATAGTGGAGAGGGTGGTAGCGGAAAGTGGGGATAGTGGAGTCTGGAATACCTTCCCCCCGGAGAGCGCCGTCTTTCGGCGCGATGCGGAAAGGGTGTCTCTGTTGTGTCATCCTGATTCTCTCCGTTTCCCTGCCCAGTGCGTTTGAGGTATGTGTGTTTGCTACCCGCTATCCGCTTATCGCTTACCAGTCGCCGCTCATCGCTCTCCAAGATTCCAGACTCATTCCTCGCTCGCTCCAGTCTGCTCCTGCTACCATCGCGCTCGTGTCCGACTCCGCCTTCATCCGCCGCATCTCCGCCATCGGCGTGCCAATCGTCACGCTGCTCTTGGGCGTGCAGATGGGGGCGGGGTACGAACGGCAGCAGCTCTCGCCCGTGCCGGACGCGCTGTTGAAGAGCGCGACCGGTGCGTACCTGCAGCCCGAGAAACAGGCGGATCTGCGCCTGCTGTGGCAGACGTGGCGGCTGCTCAACGAGCGGTACGTGTCGCCCAAGGATCTCGATGGCCGCAAGATGACGCTGGGCGCCGTGGAGGGGATGGTGCGGGCGGTGGGCGATCCGTACACGATGTTTTTGAGTGCCGATGAATCGAACAAGTTCCGAGAGAGCATGGGCGGCGATCTCGAGGGTATCGGCGCGGAGCTGGCGGATCGCAACGGCGCGGTGGTGGTCGTCGCGCCGCTCAAAGGCTCGCCGGCGGAGAAGGCCGGCATCCTCCCGGAAGACATCATCACGCACGTGGATGGACAGATCATCGCGGATCTCTCGCTCGACCAAGTGGTGGGCCGCATCCGCGGCAAGCCCGGTACGAGCGTGACGCTGACGGTCTACCACCACGATGATCCCAACCCGCACAAGATCACCGTCCTGCGCCAGCACATCACCGTGCCGAGCGTGGAGAGCGCCGTCATCAATTCCGCCAAAGGCCCCATTGGGCACCTCACGCTCCGGCAGTTCGGCGATCACTCCATCGACGAGGTGCGCACGGCATTGCAGGAATTCAAGACGAAACAGGTGAAGGGCATCGTGCTCGATCTGCGGTTCAACGGCGGCGGGTACCTCGACGGTGCGGTGGAGCTGGTGTCGATGTTCCTGCGGGAAGGGACGGTCGTCTCGGTGGAACGGCGCGGGAAACCCGCGGAAGTGCTGAAGGCGACCGGCGAGACGATCTTCCCGGACATGCCGCTCGCCGTGCTCATCAACGAGGGGACGGCCAGCGCCGCCGAGATCACCGCCGGGGCGCTGCAGGACCACCAGCGGGCCGTGATCGTCGGCACCAAGAGCTTCGGGAAGGGGACGGTGCAGGACGTGCTGGAGCTGCCGGGCGGCGGCACGCTGCACGTGACCATCGCGCACTGGCTCACGCCGAAGGGGAAGAACCTCGCCAAGGAAGGGATCGACCCGGACATCGTGGTGGAGCGCACGGCGGAAGACTACAAGGCGAAGAAGGATCCGCAGCTGGATAGGGCGGTGAAGGTCCTCGATACGCCTCGCGGGATACGATGAGCGGTACGAAGCGATTGGTTATACAAGGACACCGGGGGCGAGGCTACTCGGACGGACACGCAGCAATGGGCTTGCGTGTACACGGCCTCAGCCGTGTCAGGCCGAGTAGCCTCGTCGATCGGTGGAGGTACAGCAACAGCAAGGTTTGATCACCGCATGCTTCCACTCAGGGGCGTATCGAGGCCTCAGTACTCAAACAGCTCATCATCCCTGAAGAACCGCTTCACTTCCGCG
>CAZTYD010000182.1:0-2587 GCA_964618035.1 uncultured Candidatus Peribacteria bacterium | reverse complement strand
GTCACCGACACCACGCCTTCTTCTTTCTCTTTGACGATCGGCGCATCCTGCGCCTTCACCGCCGGCACGATCGACGCCATGAACACGATGAGGAGCAGCACTCTGCGCATGGAGGGAAGAGTAGCAGCTATTGATGAAGGCCCCAAGATTGCAAGACTGCACCCTTCGAGACGCCTTCGCGGAGCCTGTCCTGAGTGAATCGAAGGGCTACGGCTCCTCAGGGTGACACGTTTGGAATGGGCGTCTTGGGTCTTCGTTTGCAATCTTGCAGTCTTGCAATCTTGCATTCTTCTCTACAAAGACACTGCCGTCATCGTCACCGTCGTACTGTAGGTGCCGTTCGGGACGATGGCCGTCGGGCCGATCTCGGCGCGGAAGTGCACGATCTCGCTGGAGCCGGACACGCTCGTGCGGGTGGGGCGCGAGACAATGGTGCGATTCGATGTGGCGATGTCGAGCCACTTGCTGTTGATACCGTCGTCAATGCCCCACTCGCTGGCGGTGTCGGTGCTCGCAACGCCCAGATGCCCGCCCCATCGCGCGTCGGCGACGGCGACGCTCCACGTATCCGGCACGTTCGCTGTCGTTGGTCCGAAGGCGGCGATCGAACCGTTGGGCGACGTGAGTGCCGCAGTGGCGGCACGCCAGCTGAGGGCGTAGCCCGCCGCTGCGTCGGTGACCACGGTCCACGAGCCCGATGCCGTACGTTGCCCCGTGCCGACGATGACGCCCAAATCGATGGTGGCAGGACCCGCGAGCGAGAGGAATGCCGCATCGCCGCCTGCCTGCCGGTACCCGGCGCGAAGGTTGTAGTTCAGCGACGCCGACACGCCGACGTTCGGCTCGCCGATCGTGTCGATGAGCTTGTAGTTGGTGGAGCGCGCCTCCTCGCCGCCGCCGGCTCCCTGTACGTCGCGCGGCACGATGTAGCCGCTGCTGGTTTCGCGCGCAGCTTCTACGGGCATCGCCGTGCTTACCAATGTGCACAGTGCAAGTAGGAACGTCTTGCGGTTCGTCAGGCGCATCATGGGGGTCATTGTATAGCACAGAGAAAGAATCCAAGACTGTAAGACTGCAAGATTGCAAAGAAAGCATAAGAGTCTACTTCTTGGGCATTCATTTGGTTCCTTGCAGTCTTGCAATCTTGCAATCTTTCCCTCCCACCCTCTCACATCCCAAGCACCTTCAATACCATCCCGATCCACCACATCACCCACGCCGACAGCACATCGATGCCGGAGAATCGCCCCGCGATCAGCAGGATCAGCAAGATGTAGGGCCCCTGGCGCATGAACGCGTCGTACTGTGGCTCGTAGCGGTACGGAATGAACGCCTGCAAGATCTTCGATCCGTCGAGCGGCGCGATGGGGAGCAGGTTGAACGCCATCAACCCGAGGTTGAGGAAGAGCGACGTACCGAAGAACTGCGCGAGGAAGCGGAGAGCGACGGAGCCGGAGCCAGTGACGCCGAGGAGCGCGTACGGCGACACGGCGGCGACATGCGGCGCGACGAGCAGCAACCCTCCGTAACTGACGATCGCCAGAATCAAATTACTGAGCGGCCCGGCGAGCGAGACGAGCGCCGTGCCGCGCTTGTGGTTCTTGAAGTACCGCGGATCCACCGGCACCGGCTTGCCCCAGCCGAACCCCACCGTGACGAACAGCAGCGTACCGAGCGGATCCAAGTGCGCGAGCGGGTTGAGCGTGAGACGGCCGGCGTACTTGGCCGTCGGATCCCCCAGCCGGTACGCGACGAACCCGTGCGCGGCCTCGTGCACGCTGAGCGCAATCAAGATACTGAGAATGTAAATGGGGTTCAGGAATTCGCTCATAAAGGAATCATATCTGAAAATCCAAGACTCCAAGACATCAATTCCCAATGATTATTTTTTGACGCACACGCCGGCCTGGCAGCGTACTTCCGCCACGGCGCACTTGGCGCAGGCGCCGGGGTTGCAGCTGGCCACGTAGGCGTCGACTGCGCTCTGTACCCTAGGCAGCGCCGAGGTCGCAATGGGCGCGCCGCAGGTGACGAGCGGGCAGCCGGCGACATACATGGTGCAGTCGCTATCGGTAACACAGCGACGGTTCTTCTCGTCAGCCAGTACCTGATCGACGGATGTCTTCTGCTGGATGCAGCTCATGCCCGTGGGTGACGATGCGGATTTGGGGATGCACACGCCCGCGCATACCTGGATGCACGGCACCTCGCCCGGTCCGCACGGCGACTGGCAATCGCCCTGTTCGGTGGAGCACTGTTGATCCGCGCCGCACTGGGTACTGTCGTAGCACTTCGCCGCGACCGATACGTCGCTCGACGCCGATGCGCCCGTGAAGAGATCCAGGAGGATCGCCACCTCGCCGCGCGTGAGAGGGTGGCGAGGATCATCTGAAACATGCGCGAAGGCATGCATCTGCTGCGCGGCGATGATGTACGGCTCGTACCAGTGGTCCGGCGCGCGGATGTACACGGGCAGTTGCGTCCCCCACGCGCGCATCGCCATCGCGAGCCCCTCGGCCAGGTTCACCGCCGTCTCTCCCCGAAAACTACCGTCGGGGTTCCCCGTCACAACACCTTTCTCCTTCGC
>CAZTYD010000181.1:0-2623 GCA_964618035.1 uncultured Candidatus Peribacteria bacterium | reverse complement strand
TCGGCCAACGTCGATTTGCCATGGTCGATGTGCGCGATGATGCAGAAGTTACGGATGTTCATGATGGCGATTGAGTGCGCGACTTGCCCGTCCGTAGCACGGAGCGAAGCGGAGTGCGAAGGAGGGTGATGCAGAAGTTGCGGATGTTCATGAGGGAAGAACGGGGTGAGCGCAGGTGGATGAAAAGAGAACAGAGTGTAGAAGGCAACGGGAGTGCGGGGCAAGAAGCGAACGCACCTTTACACATGTTCGTGCCATTCCATAATCGATGCTGCCGGCCTATTTCTTTTCAGATCCGGAAGCCTGTACTGATCGATACCGCTGGATGTAATACTCAAGCGCCATGGCAAATCCATCGTACCCTTTCTTTGTCGCTTCAATTGCTTCTGGGACGTTGGTCACTTGCGCCGGTACGCCGATGCGCAGCGCAGACAGATCATCTTGGTCGTAGGCGTGTTCGCGTTCGAACTGCGTGCCCATCCCCCGAGCCTCGGCCAGCTCGTCGTAGTTCACTCGAACAATGTCCTTCGTGGGCCTGCCCCAGTTCCAGGGCAGCCACGAGCTGAGAGGCGCGTACTTCTGGTCGATGGACGATCGACCCATGATCCGCTCGATCGGGAAGACGTTCGCTTCGCGATCGTAGAGCTCATCGGCTCTCGTACGGAGTACGCTCCGCAATTCTTCCAAACTTCCTCTTTCGGCAGGATCCAGGGAATCGGGCAGCGAACGCCAGAGAACAGAGGAATTGTTCAGTATTTCCATGCGCCGATGCAGGCTCGTCACTTCCCTGTTGTAGCGGCTCGCCTCGCCGCGCTTGGGGCGGTCGATATCCGGGTGCGTCTCCATGAATTCCAGCGCCGCCACGATGGATTCAAACTTCGAGAGCTTCTCCATTGTCCATCCGGCGTACACCTCATAGCCCGCTTCTGCACCTGTCGCAACCATCACTGCACGACCCAGCCACTTCCTGGCGGAGGGTCCGAGCTTCGCGGCTCTTCCCCATACTTTCTGCAACCGGCTTTGGCCTGCTTCAGTCAACGCTCGCTCGGCGGCTCGTTCGACCTGCGGCGCCGCTCGTTCCACTCCTTCTGCGCCTTTCGCGGCAGCTTCGCTGGCTTCTCCGGCCTTTGCGGTTCCTCCGGCGGTTTTCGGTGCACCGCGTGGCGCGCGATCTGGCTTTGTCAGACGTTCAATTTCTTGTCGTTGTTTGCCGATCACTTCTCTCTGCTTACCGACAGTTTTCTGTAAATTGCGTATCTCGCGCTTCATCAGCGGCTTCTCGACAATCTTCTTCACCTTCATGCCGACGTACATGGCACCGGCTCCCGCTCCTGCCAGGAGCCCCGCTTTCAAGATCCAACCGGCGACATCGTCTTGGTGACGCTTGAAATCCATGTAGTACTTCGAGAAATCGAAGTGAATGCCCGTTGTTTCATGGAATTCCTTCAGCAGCTGCTCATACTTTTCCGATTGCCTCTGAAAGTTTCCTTGCAACTGTTCAAACGCCGCCTTATACACCGCGCGCGGATCGACATCTTTGTTGCCGAGCAGGTTCTCGATATTCCCTTCGACGATCGGTTCATCCGATAGCGCGCTCGTATCGACGGTGCCGATGTCGATCAGCGATTCCGGCGTGAGGCCGGGGTATTTTCCGCTCCTCGACAGGTTGATGATCATCCGTACGGCCTTCAGGGATTCCCTGAAGTTGCCGAAGGAATCCTCGCCTTCTCGATCGCCGGTCTGAGGGTTCAAACCCCGGAATTTCAGGATCGATTTCTCGATGCTCGATTGTTTTTCGCGGATGGCCTGTTGCTCCTCGCGCGTCAGATCGGTCCAGAACTTCGGCAGGCCGTCCTTGCCGCGCGGCCACCCGAGCGCGTCGTACATTTGGCCGCTGTCGAGCAGGTAGTTCTCGATGCTCGTGCGGAGGACGTCTTTGTCGCCGGCACCCGGAATATCGAACGGGAGCCGCGGCAACCACGATGCTTCGAAGTTCGCAATGACTTTCGCGAAGCGTGCGACGAGAGGCCGGCCGCGTTCGTTGAACAGCGTTTCAGCCTTCTCCTTCAGGCCGATGTGCAGGACCCCTTCCTCTACGCGCTGCGCGTACGTTTCGAGCGAGCCGATGCTCGCCTCCTGCTGCACGTTCAGGAACTCGCGCGCGTCCTGCTCCATTTGAGCCGGGGTCTTTCCCGGCGTGGGCGGTTTGTCGGTCGGCGCGTACTCTTGGTCAAAGTGATGCCGGATGGTTGCGAGCTTCGCGCGCTCGATCTGGTACAGGCCGAGCTTTGCGCTCGTGCGAGCCAGATTCTCCACATTAACCTTGCCGCGGACTTTGAAGTCGTCCAAGCGCTTCTTCGTGTCCCGCAGGTTCTGGAGGTGAAACCGATAGTGCTCGAACCCATCGGGCTCCATGGCGTTCAAGACCGGTTCGGCCTCTTCCGGCGTCAGCTGGTGCGGCTCCTTCTGGGGGTAGGCTTTCGTCAATTGTGCGGTCGCCCGATCGACGAATTCGCGCGACTGCTGCACGCTCGCGTTCGAAAATTCCTGCATCGTCCGGAACATGGCGTGGTACTCATGGCGGAGGCCGGACAAAATTGCCTGGTAGACCGGCAGAATCGCC
>CAZTYD010000180.1:0-2624 GCA_964618035.1 uncultured Candidatus Peribacteria bacterium | reverse complement strand
CGGCGGCAGAGGCGACAAGCTCGCCGACTCCGTCGGCCAGCTGGCCGACACGGTTGGCACCCTCGACCGGAAGGTCGAGGGGTTGGGGAAGCGTGTCGGCCTGCTGGAGCAGGCCGTCAACACGCCGCCTCCTCCGGCGGTCGTTGCGCCCGTCCCCGTGGTGGTCCCGCAGGCCGCCCCGACCTACGAGTACCTCACCGACGCCTGCGGGCGTCGGTGGTACCGGGTCAATGGCGGTCCCTGGACCGCCTACTGAGACCCCGCAGCACAGCCGCCCCCCTCACCGGGGGCGGCAACTTTGGTATGCAAAAAAAGCCATCCGTTATGCCTCGCTCAAGATAATCGGCTATCCCGAAATACTGTTCAGCTGCTTCTGCAATGCCTGTATTTGATCCACCAACTTCTTCACTTGATCCGTCACTTCCCCTTTCTCCTTTCTCACGGCATCCAGTTCGCTTCGAACCCTTGCAAGTTCCTGCTGCAGCGCTTCCTGGTTCGGCCTTGATGCCATCGCATTCGGCGCCGTTCGCGCCACTACATCGACCGTAGAGGCAAACGCCCTGCTCCCATCCCGATCAAAAATTCCCTCTACCTCGTACCTACCCGGTTCGTAGAAGTTGATCTTGTACCAGCCGGGGTGTCGCGCGTCGTTGAGAACATTGATGCCTTTGTCAAAGTATCGAACCGTTCCCGGCTGCATCTCGCTGATGTTCATATCGACTGTTTCCCTTCCTCTCTTCACCTTGATCATGCGCGGCAGCTCGCTGCCGAAACTCACATACTGAAACTGAAGCGGCAGCCCTTCGCGCTCTTTCGGACGTTCGACTGGCACGGGTGCCGATTCGGCACCCTCCACGGTCACCGGCCGCCCATCCACCTCAAATGTGCCGGGCCTCATGAAGGAAATATCGAATTGCCCTGCTGCATCCGCAGGACCCACGGAGATACCGAGCGCCGCTTTTGCCGCACTCATTGTACTTCCTTCATTCGCTGCGTTCCTATAGGGATTGTAGAGGAACTCATACCTCTTCCGTTCGCCGAAGGAATCCACAGGGCCGTATCCGGTAATGTGCGTGGTGGCGCCCGAATACATGTAGCCCTTGTCCTTCGCATTGACGCGAATGGTTTTGAGCGGGAGCGGATACGGGCGGTCCAAGGATGACAACGGAGAATCGATGCGAGTGCCGGCTGTCGCACCGCGGGCGGCTGAGACACTGTCTACGGCCATCAGATACGCCATCGTCGGCTGTGCACCTTTGGGAATGACGCCTCCTTCTATCAGTTTCAAAAGACCACGACGAGCGTTATTGAGATTGTGCACCCACTCGCGCCGCTTGGGCGAGGTGACAATCCATGTCTCCTTATCCTGGTCGATTTTGTAGTGCTCGCGCCAGACAGCGTCGATGAAAGGCTTGAATTGAGGATTCGCCTCTGCCATCTGCGGGTAGTCTGCCTTCGGAATCGCCTCGTACGCGCGCAGGACTTCCTGCACATCGGGGCTCGCATACTCCTGCCGGCCATCGTGAGCCGGGCGGATATTGATGGGGCCCACGTTCCCCCACTTCGGCCCGAGGCCGTAGTTGTTGGGGAAGGTGGAGGCGCCGCTTGCACCCGCATACCACGGCGAGAGGGGATTCCGATACCCAGGGCTAAGATCGTTGGAATCGGGAGCACGCGCGGTTCCGTAGGGCTGGCTGCCGCGATCGAGCTGTGCTTGTCGCGCCGCCGCCATCCGCTGTTCCTCCGGCGTCATGTCGGCCGCGCCCGGCGGATCCAGGAAGTAGCGATCGGACCGGTCGAACGGCACGTTCATCGCGACGAGCTTGCGGTAGATCGTTCCCCGCTCCTGGTGCAAACGCTGCAATGGGAACTCCAGCGCAGCACGGGCCGCGCCTGGCGGGAGAATCTTCATGGCATGGACCTGCTGCCGGATGAGCATGTCCAGCTCACGCAGGCGCTCGAGCAGCGCCGTGGCATCCGGACCTGTCTCATTTCCGGTCTGGTAGCGGCGCTCAAGAAGATTATTTTCGGTGATCCAGCCAGAGAGAATACCAAAACGTTTCAGGCCAACATCGCTCTTCATGTAGTCGGGCAAGCGAATCGGCGGGCCAAATGGCATGACCAACGGCTTATCATTGAGGATGTTTTCGACACTCTCAATAATGGGTGCGATCTCGGTCTTCATATCGAACACCCCGTCGTTGAACAGGCTGTTCAGGTAGGTCTGCCTCAATTGTTCCACACGAATGCTCGTGCGTGCCTCCGTGGCCTTCTTCCGCAGCTCTGTAGCCGCATCGCGCATGCGGGCATCCTGCTCCGGCGGCGGAAGCGGCTCGAAGCTCGAGCCAGGGCCGGCATTCACCCTCTGGATCAAGCGACGCTCCGCGTCGCAGTGGCGCCGGTGCGAAGCGATGCCGAACTTCATTTCTGTTTGGGGAGAGAATCCTTGAGCTTCTTACGCGACTGTGTTTCTTTGGTTTTTACCTCCTTCTTCATCTCCTTAATTGCCTGATTGCGGAATGCCAGCAGTTCCTGCTTCCACCCCTGCAGGAACTCCTTCGATTTCTTCTGAAATTCCTCAAACGCATCTGCATAGCGCAGCATGCGTGCACGGTTCTCTTCGA
>CAZTYD010000179.1:0-2688 GCA_964618035.1 uncultured Candidatus Peribacteria bacterium | reverse complement strand
ACGACACGGTGGTGGTGCTCGACAAACTGGGGCACGGGGCCGATAAGACGTTTCTCGATCCCGTCATCCATCGCATCCGGTTCATCCAGGGCGACATCGCCGATGTCGAACTAGTGAGTAAATTGACGCAGACGTACGGCGTCGAGACGATCGTGAACTTCGCGGCCGAGACGCACGTGGATCGCAGCATCGAGAGCAGTGTGCCGTTCATCCACAGCAACATCGTCGGCGTGCAGAGCCTCATCGAAGTCTGCCGCAAGACCCCGTCCATCCTCCTCTACCACATCTCTACCGACGAAGTGTACGGCGACCAGACGGATAGCGACCGGCCGCGGACGGTGGAGGATACGCTCTGGCCCAGCTCCCCGTACGCGGCGAGCAAGGCGTCGGGCGATCTGCTGCTGCTGGCGGCGGCGCGCACGTACGGCATCCGCGTGCGCATCAGCCGCTGCACCAACAACTACGGCCCGCACCAGGCGGCCGAGAAGTTCATCCCCACCATCATCCGCAACGCGCTGCGCGACCAGCCGATTCCGGTGTACGCGCAGGGCAAAAACAAGCGCGACTGGCTGTACGTGACGGACCACTGCGACGCCATCGAGACGATTCTGGCGACCGAGTGGGCGGATACGCATCTGTTCAACGTCTCCGCCAACGACGAGCGCGAGAACATCGAGGTGGCGCGGACGGTGCTCGGCATCCTCGGGAAGCCCGAGAGTCTGATCCAGTTCGTCGCCGACCGCCCGGGGCACGACTGGCGCTACGCGGTGGATTCATCGAATACTAGGGATTTAGGCTGGAAGCCCGCGGTCAGTTTTGAGGAGGGGATTCGGCGGACGGTGGCGTGGTACCGTCTTCATCATCGGGTAGCCCCATAGATTTTTTGAATTCTCTCAGAACCCGGTTTGCTATTCGATAAAGTTTCTCGTCGGGTATGCGACGAAGAAAATTTTCCGCAATTTGAGCCTCCATCTCCTCCATAAGAGCTTTAGCAGTCTCTTCTTGTAATTTGTGAGGGTCGATAATAGTCATGCATGCCAATTCTGCGTCTTTAATTCCCAGTACAATTGGAATGAGATCTGGAATGGTCGACATTCGCGAGCCGGTTCTTCGCATGATGTATTCTATCGCGTCGGCAACGCACTCCATTTCAATGGGGAATGTAATATTGGATTGTGCCTTGTGAAGGGAATCTAAATCATTTTTTATAATCGAATCCGGCACATCAAGTCTGATGTGCTTGTCCAGGCGTTCTCGTCGTTCTCTTACATTGTGCCTGAATGTGCGACGCTCGTACGCAAGCTCCGCGAGGTCAATTGGGGTATTGTTTGCGAACTGACGAATGGCATCGAAAGCTTTCATGATTAATTAATAGAATAAATTTATTAAATTGTCAAATACTTACTGCCCTGAGAGGCAGTATCATGCCGCTATGAATTTGGTCCTCGCGACTGGCATTTTTCCGCCTGATGTCGGCGGTCCGGCCACCTACGTCGAGCACCTGGCGAAGGAATTCATCCGCCGCGGGGCGGATCAGCTGACGGTGATTACGTACGCGAACGGATTGGAAGAGCCCATCGCGGTGTCGGAGGAAGGGGGCAAAACCGTGGTGCGCGTGTCGAAGAACGGCGGGCCGTTGCTGCGGTGGCGGCGCTACGCGCGGGCGCTGCGCGAGCATGCGGCCGAGAGCGACGCGGTGGTGGCGTTCTCGTCCATCAGTGTCGGCATGCCGCTGAAGATGGCCAAGCTCCGCAAGCCCAAGCGCATCCTGCGGCTGGGCGGCGACTACTTCTGGGAGCGCTACACGGCCATGGGCGGCATGCGCACGCTGCGCGAGTGGTACAAGCTGCGGCCGTACACGGGCCGGAAACTGTTGAGCGACGAGACCGCGTACCGTCTCACGCGGCGGCTGAACGCGCGGTACCTGGCGCGGCTCCTGCCCACGTTCGACCACATCGCCTTCACCACGCAATTCCAGCAGGAGATCTACCGCCTCTACTACCCGGTGCTGCCGCCGCACTCGGTCATCGAGAACGCGTTCCCCGAGAAAGTCACCATCCCGCAGTCGATCCACTACATGCGTTCGGAAGACCTGCGCGGGCGCCGGCTGCGGCTGCTGTACTTCGGGCGGTTCGTGGGGTTCAAGAATTTGCGCAGCCTGGTGAAGGCGGCGGCGAGCCTGCCGCACGTCACGCTCACCTTCGTGGGCGAGGGGCCGCAGGCGAAGCCGCTCAAGGCTC
Source organism: uncultured Candidatus Peribacteria bacterium (assembly GCA_964618035.1). Lineage (GTDB taxonomy): Bacteria > Patescibacteriota > Gracilibacteria > Peribacterales > Peribacteraceae > JAQBQQ01. Next base: position 448 of record CAZTYD010000179.1, on the reverse strand, counting down.
TGGTGCAGAGGCTCGGCATCGTCGATCGGGTGAACTTCTCGGCGCCGCGCACGCAGAGCGAGAAGAAGGCCGTCTTCGCCGAGCACGATCTGATGGTGCTGCCGTCGCTCACGGAGATCAGCCCCAACAGCGCGCTCGAGGGCCGCGCGAACGGCATGCCGGTGCTGCTGAGCGAAGAGACGGGCCTGAGCGAGGAGCTCACGCGCGGGATGGTGGTGCGGCCGCTGCGCACGCACGAGGAGATCGCCAAGGCCGTGCTGGAAGTGGAGCAGAGCTACGCCGAGGTGGCGGCCGACGCGATGCAGCCGATTCCCGAGCGGTCGTGGGACCGGGTGGCGGAGGAGTGGGTGGAGTTGTTTGGGGTAGTCCTTGAGGGGAATCGAGTAAGAAGTAAGAATCAAGAATTAGGAATTAAGAATTAGGAATATGCATATTCAATTTCTCTCTT
>CAZTYD010000178.1:0-2696 GCA_964618035.1 uncultured Candidatus Peribacteria bacterium | reverse complement strand
CCCCCGAATGGCGGCTCCAAAGGCCGCTGCCTTACCACTTGGCGACTCCCCAACGCGCACGCATCGTATCAGAGGGCAGTAGGGCGCTACACGGCAATTTCCGTGGCCGGTGCGGCTGTTCACAAATATTATGCCTATCGTAAGTATTCTTGGTGATTTTCGTCACAGGAATCACTTATACTGCTTTTTGCCTATACAATGACGAAAGAGCCTGAAATTCTGCATTTGTGGCGAGCCGGATGTATAAAAGAAACCAAATTTGACTTTTTGCAAATTGTGCGATATATATAATCCCTTTTTCTTCGCACAATTCATCCTTTCCTTCGCATATTCTCATCTTTCCCCCCCTGTAGCATGAGAAACCGCTTCCTGGCGACGCTGGCGTTCGGCGCCACTCTCGCCATCGCTGGCATTCCTGTCTCCAGCGCGGCTGGCATCTCGGTCACAGCTACAGGGCCGACCGTCGCCACCCCCGGCGCGGTTGTGTCGTACGTGGTGACGGTGGCGAACAACGCCGCCGGGCCCATTGCCAACGGGCAGGTCGTCGCGACGGTGCCGGCAGGCATGACGTTCGTCTCCGGGCAATCGTCCGCGGACTACGGGACATTGAATTGCTACCAACAGGGAAATTTGGCGGTGTGTCCCGTGGCCATCTTCCACTACACGCACAGCGCGACGATCCGGTTCACCTTCAAGGCGACGCAGTGTCCGTTGAATGCCAGCTTCCAGGCGAGATTCTCGGGCATGCTCGGACAGAAGGGCGGCGGAAACTACAGCATTCCCGTCGGCGGCACGTCGAATATGGTGCTGACCACGATCGGGTCGAACGCGTGCCCCGCGCCGCAGAATCCGTCGCTCACCCTCACGAAGACCGTCGATAAGACTGTGGCGCAGCGTGGCGATGCCATCGCCTACATGCTCACCATTAAGAATACGGGTAACGGAGTCGCGACGAACGCACGCATCGACGACTACTCCGAGATCGCCATCGCGCGCGGCGCCGTCTTTGTTCCGGAACAGAGCCCGGGCTGCGCGGTCACGGGAAACATTACCCGCTGCGGCGGCTACGATCTGCAGCCGGGCGAGACCCGCACGTTCCGCCAGGTGTTCCGCGTGAGCCAGAGCGCGGCCTGCAATGCGAGCATCCCCAATACCGCCGGTGCCGCCGCCGACAACGCGTCGCCGGTCTACACGCCGACGGTGACGACGACCGTGCAGTGTCCCGTCACGAACGCGACGTTGGAAGTGGCCAAGACCGCCAATCAGTCCTCGGTGCAGCCCAACGGCACGCTCTCGTACAGTCTGACAATCCGCAACACGGGGAACACGGTCGCCACGAACGCCCGCATCGACGACTACGCCGAGTTCGTGCTGCAGAATGCGACGCTGGTGCAGTCGGATCCGGCGTGCGCGACCGTGACCAACGAGAACGGCGCCCGCATCATCCGCTGCGGCGGCTACGACCTGCAGCCCGGGGAGAGCCGCTCGTTCACGCTGGGTTTCCGCGTGAACTCGTCCGTTGCGTGTCCCTACTCTTTCAATAACAAAGCCGGTGCGGCAGCCAATAACGGCACGCCGGTCTACACGCCCAACGTGTACACGCCGGTGCAGTGTCCGGCTGCCACGACGGATCTTGCGGTCATCAAGGCGGGCCCCTCGAGCGTGCAGGCGGGCAATACCGTCGTCTACACGCTGGCGGTGACGAACAACGGGCAGACGACCGTGCCGAGCTACAAGATTGAGGACGCCGTGCCGGCGAATCTCACCTACTCGCCGTACGGGACGGATATCGTGAGTTGCTCGCTGCAGGGCGCCAACGTCGTGTGTACGGGCGCGAACCTCGCTCCGGGCCAGACGCGCACCTTCACCGTGGCGTTCCAGACGAAGGTGGTCGCGACCGACAGTGATCCGTTCTGCGGCTCATCCATCCAGAATACGGCTCGCGTCTCCAGCTCGGTCCAGGATACGAATCCCTCCAACGACGTGAGCTCAGTCCAGACGACTGTTACGTGCGCTCCGACGACGACGACCATCTCCGCAACGAAGACCGGACCGGCGACGGTCGCGCAGAACGGGACGATCTCGTACACGCTGCGCGTGACGAACAACGGTCAGGCGACGGCGAACAATGTCCAAGTGCGCGATACCTTCCCGAATGGGCTGCAGTACGTGGCGTCCTCCTCTGATCCCGCCTGCATGGCGGTTGGCGGACAGGTCCAGTGCCAGCCGTTCACGCTGCCGGCCGGGCAGTCGAAATCGTTCACGCTGACCTTCAGCGTCGGCACCGTCGTCGCCTGCAATATGAACGTGACGAACTCGTTCGTCGTTGTCGCGGCAAACGCGTCCGGCGTGACGAGCAACCAGGTGTCGACGACCGTCACGTGCCAGCCGGCGAACATCAGCGTTGTCAAGACCGCCCAGCAGCCGACCGCGGCGCCCGGCGACCGCGTGTCGTACCGCATCGACGTGCGCAACAACGGCGAGCAGACGGCGAACGACGTCGTGCTGACGGATCAGATCCCGAACGGCCTCGTCTACCAGTCGTCCGAGAGCACGTGCTACCTCAACGGCACGACCATCAGCTGCCCGCTCGGTTCGCTCGCGCGGGGCGAGACGAAATCGGTGACGCTGAACTTCCTCATCGCGTCGGACGCGCAGTGCGATCTCGTCGTCACGAACAGCGCCGCCGTCACGTT
>CAZTYD010000177.1:2361-2698 GCA_964618035.1 uncultured Candidatus Peribacteria bacterium | reverse complement strand
CTGACCCAGACGCAGTGGGCGGCCCGCGGGCCGCAACGGATCAGCGGCCTGGCCGATCGGCCGCTGGTCGAGGTGAGCACCTGTGACGCCTGCGGGCCCGCGGTGACGCGGTCGGAGCAGGTGACGACGTGGGATTTCCGGAACGCGCAGATACCGGGCGAGTGGAGCGTGGCGCAGACGCTGACGGCAACCCCGCAGACGGACGGCCTCGCGCTGGCCGCGCTGGACGCGGGCAACCTCACGCGCGCCATGGATGTCGGGCACCCGGTGCAGGTGATCCGCATCGTCGCGACGGCGCGGCGCGACACGGAAGCGTCGCTCGTGTGGCACACGCGCG
>CAZTYD010000177.1:0-2351 GCA_964618035.1 uncultured Candidatus Peribacteria bacterium | reverse complement strand
TCGTCATCCCCGCCTCGAACACGCCCACGGCCATCGACCTGGACCCCAGCGCGTTCAAGGAGTGGGATTCGCACGTCGACATCGTCGGCATCGGCCTGGCGGCGGGCTCCGACATCACGCTCGTCTCGATGGATCTGCGGGGATGGAACGCCCTCGAGCAAGCCGCGGAGGCATGGCGGTCGTTCTGGGTGTTCGACACGTTCTCGGCGCACAGCATCAATTTCCTCTGGGGGCCCCTCGTCGCGTTCAACGCGCACGCGCGCGAACGCCTCTTCGCGACCGATCCGCCGGTGGCGATGTCGGCTGACCGGTACTTCTACTACGCATTCGCGCTCGCCGCGCTGGCGATCGGCGGATGGTGGTTTGCCCGCGGCCGGCACCGCGGCCGGGCAACGGACTCGCCCCTCCGCGGCAGACCCCACGTCGCCGCGCTCCTCATCGTCTTCGCCGCGCTGTGGATCTTGTACGACGCGCGCATGGGGCTCGAGTTCCTCGGCTACGCGTGGAACGACTACGCGACCTGGTACCGCGCGCCGGCCGAGCAGAAGGTGTTCCGCAGCTACGAGAACATCTACCGCATCGTCGACGCCGTGGTTCCGCGCCTGCAGACGGAAGAACACTACGGCGTCCTGGTGCCGCCGAACACGAACACCTACGGCGTGCTCAAGTACCGCACGTATCCCGTCACGCCGTACGAGGCCGGCGAAGACGCATCGGCCGCCAACGTGTGGGTCGTCATCCGCCGCGGCGACGCGCATGTCGACGCGCAGGGGCGACTGACGCTCGGCGACAGAATCCTCTCGCGCCCCGGGCGCATCACGCGGCAGTTCGACGACACGAGTTTCCTCTTCGAGACGCTCCCATGACGTTCCTCATCCTCCTGATCGGGCTCGTTCCCTCCGCCCTCGGCGGATGGCTGCTGCTGCGGCTGGTGGAAGGGCGATCGCCCGTGCTGCTGCGAGCAGAGCGCTGGACGTACGGCTGCGTGCTGGGCCTCACGGGCATGATGTTCCTCAGCTTCGTCGCCAACACGGCGCTCGGCGTTCCCCTCTCGCTCGCCGGTTTCGCCGGCGTGCAGGCGGGCGCGCTGGTCGCGCTCGGCGTTCTCTGGTACATCCGCGTTCGTCCGCTGCCGGCGGTCCAGCCCGTGCTGCCGCGCTCTCCGCTGCGGCAGTGGCAGTTCTGGCTGGTCGCCGCGCTCGGCGCGTGGACGCTCGTGAAAATTCTCGGCGGCGCGTTCATGCTCACCGCGACGCCCATCTTCCTCGACGACGCCATCGACAACTGGAACTTCCGCGGCAAGGTGTACTACGTCGATCGCACCCTCACGCTGGACGTGCCGTCGCCCGAAGGGCAGTCGACGATGTTCACGCTCAGCAGCTACCCGCCGCCGGTGCCGCTCGCCAAGGCCTGGCTGGCAACCATACGTGGCGACTGGGATGAGGGACTCATCGACAGCGTTCATATCGTCTGGTTCTTCGGCGCGCTGCTGATGACTTTCTGCGCCCTGCGCCGGCGCATGTCGCTCTTCCTCGCGCTCACGGGCACGTACGCGCTCGCCAGCCTGCCGCTCTTCCTGGTGCACGGCACCAACGCGTACGCCGACGTGTTCCTCGCCGCGCACATCCTCGCGGCCGTGCTGCCGCTCGGATTCTCCTTGATCGAGACGGATGCCGCGCGCGTCTCCTCGCTCCTCCGCGTGAGCGGGCTCGCGGCCGGCCTCTTGCTCTTCACGAAGAACGAAGCGCTCCTCCTCTACCTGCCGGATCTCCTGCTGTGCCTCGGCCTCGCGCTGTGGCTGCACGTGCGGTCCGGCGCGCTCTCCGCGCGCGCCGCCGTTGAGGCGCTCATGCCGTGGTTCGCGAGCCTGCTGATCGTCGGCATCGCGTGGCTGGGATTCAAGGTGCTGAACGGCATGCCGTTCGGCAACGCGAAATCGGTGGAGAGCTTCCGCGTCGCTTGGCAGCCGCTCGTCGCTTTAGCCATTACGGTCAATACCTTCTTCGAAGGCAATTGGCTCCTCCTCTTCCCCGCGCTCATCCTCCTGCTGCTGTGGCAGTTCCGCGCCGCCCTCACGCCGCGCAACATCGTGTTCGTCGGCTTCTTCGTCATCGCGCTCGCGGTGCAGTACTTCCTGTTCCAGTTCACCTCTCTCTCCAACGAGGCCCTGTACCAGACGGGACTGGCGCGTGGAATCATTCATGTGATACCCCTTGGAGTGGTAATGGGGATGATGCTCTTGAGAGAAGGCCTGGAGTGAAGATTGCAAGACTGCAAGACTGCAAAGATCCTTCGAGACGCGCTGCGGCGCTCCTCAGTCCTTGAATGCCAAATCAAGAAGATGAGATTGT
>CAZTYD010000176.1:0-2699 GCA_964618035.1 uncultured Candidatus Peribacteria bacterium | reverse complement strand
CGTCATCGATTCCTACACGTTCGACGTGGACAAGGGGCTGGTGTCGCTCCACTACAGCTTGGATGACGAGCTGAAGTTCACGGAGACGCTCACGCTGCCCACCAACCTCCAGCGGCGGCCCGAGATCATGGGCCAGGACCGCGCGGCGTTCCACGCCGCCCTCAGCGCGCTGCACATGATCGGCGGCATCAGCTACTACAAGACGTGCCTGCCGAGGACCATCAAGGTGCGCAACGCGAAGCTGAGCGCGCTGCAGGCGCTGTTCTGGAATAAAGTCTACGAGAACGGACTGGGTGAGTTCTTCTACCGCAACAACGTCGATTTCCGGAAGCTGATTCAGTTCCCCATCGATCATCCGGATCAGCCGGGCGCGCAGGGGACGGATGCCAGAGGACAGAAAGCAGAAGGCAGGGGGCCGAAGAAAATCCTCGTGCCGATCGGCGGCGGCAAAGATTCGATGGTGACGGTGGAGCTGCTGCGCGCGGCGGGGCACGACATCACGCTGTTGCGCATGGGATCGCATCCTCTCCTCGACGAACTCGCGCGCGTCGCCGATCTGCCGATGATCACGGTGGAGCGCCAGCTCTCCCCCGCCCTCTTCAAGCTCAACGAGCAGGGCGCGCTCAATGGACACATTCCCATCACCGCGTACCTCTCGTGCCTGGGCGTGGTGCTCACCATCCTCTACGGGTTCGACGCCGTGGTGCTGAGCAACGAGCGCAGCGCCAACGAGGGCAACGTGCGGTACCTCGGCCGCATCATCAACCACCAGTGGAGCAAGAGCCTGGAGTTCGAGCGGATGTTCCAAGACTACCTGCACCGCTTCGTCTCGCCCGATGTCGACTATTTCAGCCTCGTGCGCCCGCTGAGCGAGCTGCACATCGCGCGGCTGTTCACCGACTACCCGCAGTACTTCGAGCACGTGACGAGCTGTAACGCCAACTGGCGCATCCTGAAAGAGCGACCAGCCGACAGGTGGTGTGGAAAATGTCCCAAGTGCGCCTTTGTCTTCGCCTTGTTTGCGGGCTTCATGCCCAAAGATCAGCTGATGACGATCTTCCAGAAAAACCTTTTCGAAGACGAGTCGCTCAAGCCGCTGTACCGCGAGCTCCTCGGACTGGAGGGATCGAAGCCGTTCGAGTGCGTGGGCACGCCGGAGGAGACGGTGAGCGCGTTCATCCTCGCCCACGAGCGCGGCGAGTTCACCGACACGCCTGTCATGCAGATGGCGCTGGACGAGGTGCACCTGCCCGACGACGTGCACGCGCTGATCGAGCAGGAGCTGACGCCGTCGGAGCATCATGCGATTCCGAAAGCGTACCTCCCGCACGCTTCCTGACCATCGCGCCGAGAGACGGCGCTCTGCTGTATGAGAATCCACGACCTCGCCGGCACATCCATCCTCCTCCTCGGCTTCGGCCGCGAGGGGCAGGCGATGCTGCGAGCCATCGAGAATCACCACATCAATGCCGACATCACCATCGGCGACCAGAATCCCCCCTTACGAGCTACCAGCTATAAGCTACAAGCTGGCCCGGACTACATGGCCAACCTCGACCGGTTCGACGTCATCATCAAATCCCCCGGCATTCCGATGAGTAAGGAGCTGAGTGCACTCGGGGCGAAGCTCACGTCATCGACGCAAATCTTTCTGGATACGATCAAAGATTCTGGCGCCACCGTCATCGGCGTCAGCGGTTCGAAGGGCAAGAGTACGACCTCGAGCCTCATTGCCGCCATCCTGAAAGCGGGCGGGAAGGACGCGGATCTCATCGGGAACATCGGCATTCCTTCCATCGATTCCATCGATCAGGCGCAGCCGGGGAAAATCTTCGTGCTGGAGATGAGCAGCTACCAGCTGATGAACCTGACGACGAGCCCGCCCGTCGCGGTGGTGACGAGTTTCTTCCCCGAGCACCTGGATTACCACGGATCGCTGGCGGCGTACAGGGAGGCGAAAATGCATCTGACCCGGTTCCAATCCGCCCAAGACGTCGTCTTCTTCAACGCGTCTTCGCCCGGCGCGCGGGAAATCGCCGACGAGAGCAAGGGCACGAAAATCCCCTACTCTGCCGCCGATGCGCCGGTGCGCATCGAAGAGACGAAACTGTTGGGCGAGCACAACCTGACGAACATCGCCGGCGCGTTCACAGTCGCCAAGCATTTCGACATCGACGACTCCATCGCAATCGAGGCCATCAAGCGGTTCGCCGGACTCCCCCACCGTCTTCAGTTCCTCGGCACGGTCCACGGCATCGACTGGGTCGATGACGCCATTTCCACGACGCCGGAATCGACCATGGCCGGCCTCAAGGCGCTCGGCAGCCGCGTGGCCACCGTCATCCTCGGCGGCCAGGACCGCGGCAACGATTTCGGCGACCTCGGCCAGGCCGTCGCCGACTCGCAGATCGGGCACGTGATCCTCTTCCCCGGCAGCGGCCCGCGCATTAGGCAGGCCATCGTGGACGCGCACCGGGTCGGCATCGCGTTCCACGACGCGCCGGACATGGAGACGGCGGTACGCATCGCGCGGGACGTGACGAAACCCGGCAGAATCTGCCTCCTCTCCACCGCCTCGCCGAGCTACGGCATGTTCAAAAATTTTGAGGAGAAGGGCGAGAGATTCGCATCGTGCATTCAGTCGGCCTGAGCGGCCAGCCGCGTCGCCAGCAGATCACGGTAGAAGACGGCGGTATCCA
>CAZTYD010000175.1:1744-2729 GCA_964618035.1 uncultured Candidatus Peribacteria bacterium | reverse complement strand
AGTTACACCATCGTGGGCAACATCCCCATCGTCATCCGCGAATCGATGCTGCCGGAACTGTTTCAGATGGGGCAGAACGTGGTGGATGAGAGCAAGAAGCTCTGCGGGAAGGGCCTCTTCGGTTCTTTCTGCCTCGAGACCATCGTCACGCGCAAGCTGCAGATCTTCGTGTTCGAGATCAGCGCGCGCATCGTCGCCGGCACGAACCCGTTCATCGAGGGATCGCCGTACACGGCGCTCAAGTACGACGTGCCGATGAGCACGGGGCGCAGAATCGCGCGGGACATCAAGCAGGCGATTGAGGCGGGGAGGTTGGAAGAAGTATTGGGGTGAGAAATCAGAAGGTAGAAATCAGAGGACAGTTCCACCCGAAGTCTGATTTCTGTCTTCTACTTTCTGTCTTCTACTTTCTGCCTTCTGATTTCTACCTTCTGACTTCTCCTCTTTTCGATTACTCTATCCCCATGGACCCCACCTCCCTCCTTTCCGGCTACGACCCGAAGAACCTCACCGTCGGCGTGCTCGGCGGACACAGCGCGCTGGATGTCTCGCGCGGGGCGAAGCAGTACGGCTTCCGCACGCTCACGGTGGCGCGGAAGGGGAGAGAGAAGACGTATACGGAGCACTACAAGACGCGCGGCGAGCGCGGCTGCGTCGACGAGACGATCGTCGTTGACGATTTCCACGATATCCTGAAGCCGGAGCACCAGGCCGCGCTGCGCGGCAAGAACACGCTCTTCGTGCACAATCGGTACTTCTGGGTGTACTTCGACGATTTTACGAAAGTCGAGACGGCGTTCCAGGTTCCCATCTTCGGCTCGCGCACGCTGCTCAAGCTCGAGGAGCGCGACCAGCCGTACAATCAGTACCACCTGCTGCAGGATGCCGGCATCCGCACGCCGCAGGTGTTCAGCGACGCCGATCAGATCAACGGCCGGCTGTGCATCGTCAAGGCCGCCGAGGCCGCGCGCAGCTACGAGCGGGC
>CAZTYD010000175.1:0-1734 GCA_964618035.1 uncultured Candidatus Peribacteria bacterium | reverse complement strand
TCGAGATCGCCGGGAAGATAGCGAAGGGCTGGGAGAACGCGCTCATCGAGGAGTTCATCGTGGGCGCGCACGTGAACTTCAACTTCTTCTACTCGCCCATCACGGGCGAGCTGGAGCTGCTGGGCACCGACATGCGCCGGCAGACGAACCTCGACGGCTTCCTCCGCATGCCGGCGGATCAGCAGGCGAAGGTGCTCCAGTACATCGACATCAAGATGATCGAGACCGGCCACGTGGCCGTGACGGTGAAGGAATCGATCCTGGAGAAGGCGTACGAGATGGGCTGGAAGTTCGTGCGCGCCACGCAGAAGCTGCCGAAGTCGCTCGATCCATCGGGGAAGGGGATCATCGGGCCGTTCGCGCTGCAGGGCGCGGTGGTGGCGGAGGAAGGGAAGGAGGACATCGTCATCTTCGACGTCAGCTTCCGCATTCCCGGCTCTCCGGGGCTCGCCGCCACGCCGTACATGCACTACCTCTACGGCAAACCTATGAGCGTGGGCGAGCGCGTGGGCATGGAGATCCGGCGGGCGGTGGAGGGGAATTGCTTGGAGAAGATCATTACTTGATGGATCTGCCCACCCCGACGGTGCGGGGCGGGCGGGGTGTTTCGTGGTTCCCTCATCGTTGGAATGCGGAGAGGGAGAGGAACAGGTTCTTGTCGATCTGGAACAGGTGATCGAGGGTCGATGTTCGGAAGACCGATTGCACGACATCCGACAGGTCACATAGCCGCATCTGGCCCTGCATGCGATCGACTTGCCTCTGAAGCAGGATGAGATTCGAGAGGACGGCGTTGGAAATCACTTTTACATCTTTGAGGCTGATGACGATCTGGCAGTGCCGTTCAACCGGCAACCCTGACGCCATCTGTTCAAAGGCCTCATGGACATCCTCTTTGCTGTGCAGCACCTGCACCTTGCTCATGAAGACCGTGACTCCCTCGTGCTCGGTCTTCTCCCAGTACTTCTCCATGGGGTCTCCTCTGAAAGATCAAGGGGTGACCAGGAAACAAGATATACGGTAAATTATGGATTTTATTTGTCAATCACCTTCTCTTGGTGGCCTTATGCAACAGCCATTCACTTCGTTGAACTCTTCTTCGTGCTCGCAAGCTGGCAAGTGATGCCGTTATCCTCCCCGGTATCGTTGCAGCCGAGATCATCCTGGCACTGCGTGGCGAGGCCGTTGCTGTAGAGGATGTACATCTGCTGCTTGCCATTGCATTGTTTGAGGCACTCGTTCGGTCCGGCGGGGTAGCCCTCGTACGCGTAGTCGACCTTGATGGGCGTGCCCTGGCAGGGGAGGCCGCTGTCGGTGTACGCCGGCCGGTTGGGCTCGCTGGGGGCCGATGCCACGCCGCGGCCGCTGGTGAGCGATTCCAGCGCCACGATCAGCAGGATCGCGGTGAGGAAGACGTAGGGGATGCGGGTGTCTTGGAGGGTGGCCATGGGGGGATGATAGCGAAGATGGGATGCGGCGGAAAATCCAGATGCTTCTGGCTAGAGCCTACAGGATGCTGTTATGACAGACGCAGTCTGTTGGTGACAAGATGTCTGTAGCGGAATTCGGTTCCTGAACCTGACTTTAAATATTTCTCGTATAGTAAAGCTTGTTCCTTTGTAGGGAATGATGACGCATGGGAAAGTTTCCATGGACGGAATTTTGATGTATGCGAAACTTCTCCTCGATTATGCTTTTCCAAGCGTCGCTGTATGTCAGAGGTTGAACCGACAT
>CAZTYD010000174.1:0-2731 GCA_964618035.1 uncultured Candidatus Peribacteria bacterium | reverse complement strand
AACTGGATGAGGAGATTCCAAGACACATGTCTGCCCCACCACCCCCAAACTCCCGCTAATATCCAAAATCCTCCTCGCGCCAGTCTCCATCTCCCGGTACACGAACGTCCCCCTCCACTCGCCCAAGTGCAGGTGCCGGTGCACGCAGTTGATCACCTTTTTCCAGTCGACGCTGTCGCAACTGTAGACATCCAGGTGGATGTGCGGATGGATGCCGGGTTTCTCGAAGTAGTGGCCGCTCAGGTGGCTGGTGGTCAGCGGTTGGATGAACGACCAGCCGGGCGCGCGCTGGTCGGTCGCTTCGAAGATGGAGAGAGGTCCCAGCGGAAACATGCCGAGCGTCCGGAGCATGTCTTCGGCGAGCGGTCGTGCGATCTCTTCTCTGCGTTCGTTCGGCAGCGGTGCTTGGAGGTTGGCATCGAGGATGAAGATCTCATGCCGCAATACAAAAGGCTCAACGCTAGAAATTGTCTGCATGACGAGGAGAAAGAGCTTCGTCAATGTATTAAACGGTTCGCGGTAAATCAATGAAAATGCCAGGAACTCTTCATTATCGGATAGAGAGAAACTACAATTCGTAGTCTGATGCTCAATCGATCGATGCTCCTGCTGGACGATAGCGAGGCCGTGCTGGCGGTCATGCTGCCCGCGTTGCGGCCGCATGCGACGAACGTGGAGGCGCATCTCGTACGCGAGGCGACGGCGCGCGAGCTGCTGGATCATCTTGCCGTGCATGATCCGGACATCGTGCTGGTCGACGGACAGATGCCGCACTTCCACGGCGACGCGCTCGTGCCGCTCTTGCGGGAGCGTTGGCCGCGCGCGGCGTGCATCGGTTTTTCGGCCGCGCCGAGCTACGAGCGGAAGTTCCTGAATGCCGGCGCGCAGGGGTTCGTCTACAAGGACATCGACGACGCCGCCGCGACGGTCGAGAGGCTGCTGCGGACGCTGGCGGAGATCGGCGACAGAACGTCGCGGCGATGAAATGGAGTTTGTCTATTGAATTCCTCTCCGTTCGGCCATCATACTTCCGGCGTCTATTCCTTCCCTCTTTTTCTATGAAGCGACAACGCTTGCGGTCGCTCGCGCTCTCGATGCCGTTCGTTGCGGGCATCGCTCTGGGGGCGGCGGGTACGACGCTCGGGGCGAGCATGCTCGGCTCCGGCGTGTTCTCGGATGTGCCGGCCGGTTCGTACTTCGACGCCGCGGTGGGGCAGATGTACGGCAAGGGCATCGTCAAAGGCTACGAAGACGGGCGGTTCGGCCCCAACGATTACGTCACGCGCGGACAGGTAGCGGTGATGTTCCAGCGTTTCGCGGAGTCCATCGGCCAGGGTGGGGACGGAGGCGGAACGACCGATACGTCCTCGCGCTCTTCGCGCAGTCGCAGCAGTTCTTCGGATACGACGACCTCATCCAGTTCGTCTTCCAGCAGTGCCGCAAACCTCACCAACTGCACGCCCGGTACCCCGGGCGAAGCGGGCGCGCTGCGCTTCTCGAAGGATGCATTCAACATCGGCGAAGGGTCGAAGACGTTCGACGTCGCGGTGATCCGCTCGGACGGCAAGAAGGGCGCGGTATCGGTGCAGTACGTGCTTGAGCCCATCACGGCGGAGCCGGAGATCGACTACAACCCGGCTACCGGTACGCTCAACTTCGCCGACGGCGTCACCACGAAGCCGTTCTCGGTCACCATCATCGACAACAAAGTGGCGACGTACAACAAGACGCTGCGTCTGGTACTGAAGAACCCCGACGGCGCGGTGCTCGGCAGCCCGTGCGGCGCCGTTCTCACCATCCTGGATAACGACGGCGGCGGGGGCAACGCGCCTTCGAGCTCCAGCACGGGAAACTCGTCGTCCGAGAACACATCGACCACATCGTCGGCCGGACCCGGCGGGCTCATCACGTTCTCGGCCAACGCGTACGGCGTGCAGGAGAACGGCGGGAGCATCGTCGTCACCGTCAATCGCACCGGCAGCACCAGCAACAGCGTGTCGGTGAACTACGCCACCAGCAACGGCTCGGCCGTCGCCGGTACCAATTATTCGAGTACGAACGGCACGCTCTCGTTCGGCGTCGGCGAGACGAGCAAGACCTTCAGCATTCCCATCACCGACAACTCCACCATCGACGGCAACCGCACGGTGAACCTCACGCTGAGCAATCCCACCAACGGCGCCACGCTCGGTCCGCCGAACCCGGTCGTGCTTACCATCATCGATGACGAGACGCAGCAGTCCTCCACCGGCTCCTTCAAGCTGAGCCAGGCGAACTACACCGTGCTCAAGAGCGCCGGCAAGGCGACCATCGCGGTGTCGCGCGTGGGCGGCGCGGCGGGAACGGTGAACATCGGCTACGCCACCACCGACGGCACGGCGCGTTCGGGCACCGATTACACGTCGACGAGCGGCACGCTCGTCTTCGCGCCGGGCGAAATGCTCAAGACCTTCGTGATCCCCATCGTGACCAGCGCACCGGCGAGCGACACGGTGAAGAACATCAACATCACGCTCTCGAGCCCCACCGCCGGCGCGCAGCTGGTGTCGCCGAGCACGGCGGTGCTGGATATCAGCAACTGACGCGGCGCGGAGCCGCAACGCGAGAACGGCGGGAAACCGCCGTTCTTTTGTGATTCCAGGCATGGAGCGCCGTTTCGTACGCTTTTCATCCGCCGTCCATTCTGGTAACATCGCACCCTTCCCAGCTTTTCCATGCGTCGTACGCGCGC
>CAZTYD010000173.1:0-2803 GCA_964618035.1 uncultured Candidatus Peribacteria bacterium | reverse complement strand
GTGCCATCGGCCAGGCGTTTGGCACCGTGCTGAACGTGCGCAAGGAAGGAGAGTTCGCGAGCGTGGTGGTGGGGAGCGACGCGCGCACGCACAGCCCGGAGTTCCTGGAGGCGGTGGTGGAAGGACTGGCGAGCACGGGCTGCCGCGTCCTGCTGATGGGACAGACGCCGAGCCCGCTGAACTACTTCACCATCTGCACGCGCAAGCTCGACGGCGGCGTGCAGGTGACAGCCAGCCACAACCCGCCGGAGGACAACGGACTCAAGCTGCAGACGCGCGACGCCGAGGCGTACGCCGGCGAGGATCTCCAGACACTGCGCGCGCAGGTGGAGCAGGGCATCTTCCCGCCCGGCAACGGCTGGCAGGAGCCGATCGATGCCGCCGCGCCGTACGTGGAATTCCTGACGAAGATGTTCACGGGCCTCGGGCAAGGCCGACGCATCGTCGTGGATGGCGGCAACGGCGTGGCGGGACCGCTCTACTGCCAGGTGCTGCGCGCCGCAGGATTCGCGGTGACGGAGCTGTACACCGAGCCCGACGGTACCTTCCCGAACCACCCGGCGGACCCGAGCAAGCACGAGACGCTGAAGGATCTGCAGAAGACCGTGCTCGACACGAGCGCCTTCGCGGGCCTCGCCTTCGACGGCGACGGCGACCGCTTCGGACTGGTGGACGAACGGGGAAAGATCCGGACGGCCGACGAAACCCTCCTGCTCTTGGCAAAAGATCACCTGAGCCGCCACCCCGGCGCTCCCGTGATCTTCACCGTCAGCAACTCCGGCACGCTCGAGACGGAAGTGCGGAAGTGGGGCGGCGTGCCCGTGATGTGCAAGGTGGGCCACTCATTCGTCGAGCACGCAATGCGCGAGCACGAGGCGCTGCTCGGCGGCGAGCAGTCGGGCCACTTCTTCTGCGGCGAGGACTATTTTGGATTTGATGACGCGCTCGTGGCGGCACTGCGTGTGCTCAAGGCCGCAGGCACGGGATCCGTCACCACTGCGATGACGGAGTTTCCACAAGTTTTCCAGGCACCCGAGCGACGTCCAAAATGTCCCGACGATAGGAAATGGGAGGTGATCGACCACGTGACCAAGCACTTCTCCGCCTCGCACCCGACCGTGACGCTCGACGGCGTGCGCATCGATTTCGGCGACGGCGCCTGGGCCGGCATCCGCGCCAGCAACACGAGCCCCTGTCTGTCGGTGTGCATGGAAGCGAGATCGGAGGAGAAGTTACGACAGGTGGAGGGGGAGGTAGTGGAGCATCTGAGGACGTATGAGGAGGTAGAGCTATAGAGAGGAAGAACCCAAGATTGCAAGACTGCAAGAACCCAAAAGAAAACCCAAGACGCCAAGGCACCAATTCCCAAGGTGTCACCCTGAGGAGCGCCCCCCTCGACGGACTCGGGACAAGCTCCGCGCGTCTCGAAGGGTGCAATCTTGCAGTCTTGCAATCTTGGGGCCTTGGCGTTGTACTAGAACAAACCCCCATCCTAAGGTAGCCTTTCCTCATGCCTCGCCCCAAAGTAGCCATCCTCTACGTCGGCGTGGTGATGAACCAGAAGACCGGCCGCATCGAGCCCGTGGAATCGCTGAGCATGATTCACCGCGCCATCCCCGAGATGCAGCGCGAGGTGTCGCTCGATTTCTTCTCGGTGGCGAACGTGGGTTCGTCCGAGATCACGCCCGCGCTGTGGGTGGAGCTGGCACGGAAGATCGAGGCGCACTACGACGAGTACGAGGGATTCGTGGTGGTGCACGGCACCAATACGATGAACTACACCGCCGCGGCGCTCAGCTTCGCGCTGCAGAACCTGCGCAAGCCCGTCATCTTGACGGGCGCCCTGCATCCGCTGAACGAGCTGGCGGGCGACGGCCGCATGAACCTCATCTTCGCCATCCGGGCCGCGCTGCTGGACATCGCCGAAGTGTGCATCGTGCTCGGGCCGCGCGTACTGCGCGGCTGCCGTGCGAAGAAGGTCGACGAATCCATCCTGCAGACGTTCGACACGCCGCGCTCCCCGGAGCTCGCGGACTTCAGCACCGAAGTGTACCTGCACCCGTGGCGCACCGTGCGCCGCAAGCGCACGCTGCTGTGCGAGCCGCACTTCGATGCGCAAGTGGTGGTCGTCACGCTCACGCCGGGCATTCCGCAGGGCTATCTCGACGCCATCCTCGCCGCCAAGCCGCACGGCATCATCGTGCGCGCGTACGGCGTGGGGATGATCTCCGACGAGCTCTTCCCCTGGCTGCGCGAACTCACGAAGCAGGACATTCCCGTGGTGTTCACATCGCAATCGCTCCGCGGCACCATCGATCTCCACAAGTTCCGCAAGCAGCTCTCGTTGGAGGAACTCGGCATCATCTCCGGCAAGAACATGACGTACGAGTGCGCCATGGTCAAATTGATGTGGGCGCTCAAGCAAGCCCAATCGCCGCGCCGGCTCCGCGACTTAATGGAACGCAGCCTCGTGGGCGAGATGGATGGTTGATACGCCTTAACTCCCGCTCGTGTTGTCTGTTACGTCATCGTCCGCCACATCGCCGTCTTCGCTCACCGTCTTGCCGATGATCGAGCCGATGGCGCCGCCGATGATGGCGCCGACCACCAGGCGCTTGATGACCTTCGAGGGCCGCTTGGACGTCGCTTCTTTCTTCTTCTTTCTGCGGAATGGCCACATGGGGGGAGAATAGCAGAAAGTTGTGTGAGGGGGAGAAAATTTGAAGACTCGTACGAGAAAACCCAAGACTGCAAGTCCCCAATTCCCAATGCTATGGTGTGATATGTTCTGCTTTTTTGATCA
>CAZTYD010000172.1:0-2803 GCA_964618035.1 uncultured Candidatus Peribacteria bacterium | reverse complement strand
TGGCGTCGCGCGCGAAGAAGTTCACGTCGAGGCGCGGCCCCGCGGGCGGCATCACCTCCTCGCGCCGCGCGCCGGCGGCGACGGTGGAGAAGGACGTGCCGAGGAAGTTCATCCATACGTCGTTCGCGAGGGCGGCATTGCCCGTGGGTGCGAAGATGATGGTGTTGCCCCGCACTTCGTAGAGGTTCGTCGGATACGGTTCGTAGCCGTTGGGCGTAATCATCCAAAGGCCTGTCATCTGCGTCGAGCCGCCCTCCATGCGCACCAGCGTGTACTTGTTGGGATCGAGATCGACGTGCCAGGCGTTGTTGCCGGCCTGGAGCTTGTTCGCAAGAGGGCCGCTCGCGCCGGTGCGGATGCCGAAGGTTTGCATCAAGCGCGGGTCGGTCCAGGGGACGGTCTGGATCGCCGGCGTGGCGAGCCGCGCGAGCAGAGGGTTGCTCATCACGCTCACGCCGTCGGCCGCGGGCTGCGGCGTGCCGATCCAGCCCTCGCACGAAAGATCCGCAAGAATGAGCGTGCCCGATCCGCCGGTGAGGACGACGCTGGTGATGCCGCTCGCGTTCTCGAGCCGAAATGATCCGTCTGCGCCGATGGCGACGGTCTGCACTTCCTGCTCGCCGCGGTACGCATGCGCGACGATGCGCTCTTCGGGCAGGAGGCCGCGCGCGGTGCCGCTCACCGCCGTGATGAGCGAGCCGGCGCTCGTGAGATCGATGACGCCCGCGCCGCCGCGGATGATCGTCGCGCCGGCGGGCAGCGTGTCGGCATCGGCCGTTGGCGCCGTGGCGCGCGCGTCGATGGACCGGAGAACGACGCCGCCGTTGTCATCGGCTTTGATGGACATGCTGATGATCGTCTCGCCCACCGCCACCGCGCCGCCCTCGCCCAGCGACCGAACGACGGTGCGGCCATCGGCCGTGGTGAACGTGAGCGTTCCCTGCCGTCCCGGCCCGACGAGATCCACGACGATGCCGTGGACGTACGCGGGAGAGGGGAAGTTCATCTGCAGCCGCCCGGCGCCGTCCTGCAGCGTGCGGATGCCGCCCGCGTCGGTCGCGATGAGGCTGCTTGCCGGTTCAACCATGGCTCCTCGCAAGTTGTAGCCGCGCGTGTACTCGCCGGCGTCGAAGACGCGTCGGCCGAAGGCATGCACCGAAACGGAGCCGAGAACCGGGTGGGTGAGCGTGTAGCTTCCCGCGGACGCGTTCACCGTGGTCAGCGCGCCGAACGCTTGCGGCTGCAGCGCGCCGCCGCCCTTCAGCCGGTCGATCAGCGATTGGATGTCCGCGGCCTGCAGGAACCCGGCTTCGGGCGACGTGCCCGTGCGGATGATCTCGAGCGCGCCGCGCGTGTTGAGCGACGGCAGCGCGATCGACTGCATGGGGTACTGCGTGGGGCCGATGACGTCGGCCAGCAGTATCGTGTCCGTCACCTTCGCCTGTGCGACCAGCGCCTCCACCTGCGCTTGCAGCCCCGGCAGCTGCGCGAGCTGCGTGATCGCCTCCATGCCGCGTGTGCCGAGGAGCATGCCGTCGGCGGTGTTACCGGGCTGCGGGCGTCCGGCTTCGTCGAGCGAGCCGCCGCTGAGGGAGACGAGGATGCTCGCCTCGGTTGACAGCGCGTCGATCTGCGCGAGCGCTTCGTTGAGGCCGGTGCGGTAGCGCTCCATCGAGGCGATGGCGTCCGCCTGCTCGACGGAGAGGGTGGTGAGCAGCCCGTTGACGGCGGTGCGGATGGTGCCGAGCGTCGCCTGCCACTGGCGGAGCGTGAGGAGCGATTCGCCCGCGCCGCGCATGGTCGAGAACGCCGTGGCGGCATCGAGCGCCGTGCCGCCCACGAGCTGCGCGCGCTCACGGTATGCCTGCAGAATTTCGCTCTTCAAGAGTGCCGAGTGGCCTGGAATCTGCTGCGACGGATCCTGCCGCTCCACGCTTGCCAGTTCTGTGCGCAGTGCCAGCAGCCGGCCGTCGACGGCCGTGAGGACGCTGAGCGTCTCGGCCGGCAGCGATGGGTCGGGCGTTCCGTGCAGCTGCGCCGCTTCCTGCGCCAGCGCCAGGGCGATTCGTTCCTTCGACGCGAGGCCGTTCAGCTCGTCGGCTCGCTTATTCAGTTGTTCGATGGTCGCCTGTTTCTGCGCGATGATCGTCGGGTAATCCGCGGCCGGCGGCGTGCCGGCCCGTGGGAAGGCGTACACGCCGTTGCGTCCCGCGCCGCCGTTGGCGGTGACGAAGATGCCCTCGGCCGTCACGTCGAGGTCGCTGGCGACAGCCGGCAGCAAAACCTGGTTCTTGAGGCTGAAGTTCGTCCCATTGCGCTCGTAGGTGCGCAGGAGCTTGTCTCTGGTCGTCGCTACCAAGTATCTGCCGTCCGGCGAGAAGGCCAGGGCGAGAGCACTACCAGCGTCGCTGGCACCGTCGACGACCCTGCTGAGGAGCTTGCCATTGCTCGCGTCGAAGATGTAGAGCTGGCCGGCCGTGGTGCTGACGGCGACGAGCGCGCCATCGGGCGAGGCGGCCACCGCGTAGATGCTGCCGCCCAAATCGGCGCGGTTCGACCATTCGTTGGCACCCGTAACGGTATTCATGGCACGGATGCCGCCGCCCATGCCGGCGGCGGTTTCGCCGATGTAGAGCCGCTGGGAGTCCGGGGCATCCGCGTACGCATTGAACCAATAACCGGCCATCATCTCCTGCACGCTTCCGCTACCGAGATCAACCAATCCGCCGTAGGGCCTCTCCTGTCCGTTGTACATGCCGGTGGCCAGTACCGCGAGCTTGGAGCCGTTTGCTGCGTACGTGAC
>CAZTYD010000171.1:1492-2805 GCA_964618035.1 uncultured Candidatus Peribacteria bacterium | reverse complement strand
GAATCCATGGGGAAGGAACGGGGAAGTAGGAGCCTACGCAGACTACTACGAACCGACGGGGAAAAGGTAACGGGCCGTCGCCTCTGGCCGTGACAGCGCGAAAATTTCTGTCACGGCGAACACGCTGGCGCGGAGCGAGACAGAGGGCGCGGCTCACGATACCCGAACCGACGGCACCGCGAACGACACCGTCGTCCCCTTCCCCTCCACGCTCTCGATCCACATTCTGCCGCCGGCGGTGGTGATGATCTCGTGCGCCGTGTACAGGCCGAGGCCGTTGCCGACGGGCTTGCTGAGGTACGCGGTGGAACCGCGCGAGAATCTCTCGAACATGTGCGGCAGGTCGCGCTCGGGAATGCCCTTGCCCTCGTCGCGCACGTCGACGCGCACCTGCCTGCCTTCCGGCCACGCGTGAATGGTGACGGTCGCGCCGGCGGGCGAGTACGTGATGGCGTTGTCGATGAGCTCGCGGATGACCGCGCTCAGCAGGTTCGCGTCGATCCTGAGAGGCGGGATGCCCGGCGGCACGCGCAGGAGCAGCTGCTGCCGGCGCGCGGAGCGGACGGCGGAGGTCTCGGCGGCGACGTGCTCCAGCACGCCGCGCAGGTCCGCCGGCTCCTGCGACGAGCCGGCTTGCTCATTCGATACGTTCAGCGCCTGCTGCAGCGCCGTCATCATCCCCTCCATGCGCTCGATGCCCTCGGCGAGCATCTGCACGCTCGTGTCGCCCTCGGGCGTGTGGCATTTGCGCTCCACTTCGCGCATGAAATCCAGCGACCACTTGAAGCTCGAGAGCGGCGCGCCGAGCTGGTGGCTGATGAGCTGCATGAGCGCCGACCGCTGGCGGTCGAGCTCGCCCATCGTCTCCAGGCGCCGCCGCCCGATGAAGATGACGATGTACGCGCCCATGAGCACGGCCACCACCAGCACCAGCAGCAGCACGGCCGGCGAGAAGATCCGCTGGATGTGCGCGAGGTAGTCCGTCGCGTCCACGTCGATGCCGAGCATCGCCACCGCGCGGCCGCGCGCGTCGACCACCGGCGCGTAGGCCGAGATGAACGTTCCCCACTGATCCACCGTGAGCTGATCGTCGACGTACGGGCCGTCGAATCCGCGGATCATCCAGGGCGAATCGCTGATGTCGTACACGTCGCCCGGGTACGAGGCCTGCTCGCTCTTCTCCACGATCCCGTTGCGATCCGCGTCGAGCTCGTCGGTCGATTTGAGCGAATCGGCGTCGGCGACGAAGGCCAGTTCGGTCGGCACGTCGGTCTTGCGCATCAGGTACGCGAAGCGGATGTGCGCGTTGCCGC
>CAZTYD010000171.1:0-1482 GCA_964618035.1 uncultured Candidatus Peribacteria bacterium | reverse complement strand
TGCCGCTGCGGATGCGTCCCAGTCGCGCAACGGCATTCCGCAATTCGGGCGATTGCAGATCCTTGGCGCCGCGGCTGCGCTCGAGCGCGTCGGCATCGAACTGCGTCGCCGCGAGCGTCACGTAGCTCTTGAGCTCCTGCCGGAGCTGGCTGTCGAGCACGCGCCGCCCGTTCACGTAGAACACGAACCCCAGCGTGACGATGAGCAGCAGTACGGCCGTACCCGTGAGGAGCGTGCGCGGCGCGCGGACGGCCGACCGAAGCGACGGGGAGGTCATGGTGTGTTTTCCTTACAGTATAGCAAAAAAACGGCGTTCCTGCACACGCAAACAGAAGCAAAATCCGCTGCGGAAGCGGTATTTCTCAATCCGCGGCGCGCTTGCTACACTGCGAGCCCATGCACCCCATGACCACCGATCAGATCCGGCAGGCGTACCTGGAATTCTTCCGCTCGAAGGACCACGCCGTCATCCCCGGCGCGCCGCTGGTGCCCGAGAACGACCCGACGGTGCTCTTCACCACCGCCGGCATGCATCCGCTCGTCCCGTACCTGCTGGGCGAGCCGCACCCGGCGGGCAAGCGCCTGGCCGACGTACAGCGCTGCATCCGCACCGACGATATCGACGAAGTCGGCGACGCGAGTCATCTCACGTTCTTCGAGATGCTGGGCCGCTGGAGTTTGGGCGACTACTTCAAGGAAGGCGCCATCGAGATGAGTTTCGAGTTCATGACGGCAGTGCTCGGCATTCCCCTCTCGCACTTCGCCGTCACCTGCTTCGTCGGCGATGACGACGCGCCCAAGGATGATGAATCAGCGGCGATCTGGCAGCGGCTCGGCATCACCGCGGATCGTATCGGCTACCTGCCCAAGGCGAACAATTGGTGGGGCCCGGCGGGACAAACCGGACCATGCGGCCCCGATACGGAAATGTTCTTCTGGATCGGCGAGGGTGAGCCCAGGGGAAACCCCGCCACGCACGAAGATGAATGGGTGGAGATTGGGAACGACGTGCTGATGCAGTACGAGAAGAAGCCTGACGGCACTTTCGCGCCGCTGGCCCAGAAGAATGTCGATGAAGGGTTAGGCTTGGATCGCCTCGCCTGGATCCTGCAGCGCAGCGAGGGCGCGACGAACGTGTTCGAGACGGATGTCATGAAGCCGATCATCGAGCGCGTGCTGGCCCATGCAGCCGACAAAGACAATGAGCCAGCGACGATCCGCCACGCACGGATCATCGTCGATCATCTGAAGGCGGCCACGTTCCTCATTGCCGACGGGATCGCACCCTCGAACGTCGACCAGGGATACGTTCTGCGCCGGCTCATCCGGCGCGCCATCCGCTCGGCGCGAACGTTGGGAAACCAGCAAGCCGGCTACTGCACCGTGATCGCCGACGAGGTCATTGCCCAGTACCGCGAGGCGTACCCGTACTTGCGACAGAAAGAGACGGCGATCCGCGAGGCTCTCACTCTGGAGGAGGAC
>CAZTYD010000170.1:0-2816 GCA_964618035.1 uncultured Candidatus Peribacteria bacterium | reverse complement strand
GCAGTATCGTTTCGAAATACCTGATCGACAATTTTCCTGATTCAGCGCTCAGATCGAATGGCAGAAGCGATTATCCTGATTTGTATTTGGGTGACCTCGAGTACTCGTTTCTGCCGATCTTCCAAAGGATTACAAACAAAGAGGATGAATATGGAGCTGCACTCAAGGGAACTGAGAAGCGTCCTGTCCGAGTGCCGGACGGTTTGGAGATTAAGACCTGCAGGGAGAGGATCGCGGTCGATTGTCATCACCCACATGCGGGCCTCCACTTGGTATTGCTGTTTGGAGAAACTGACCACCTATTCTCTGTTGATGATGTTCGTGTCGCCTTCCTCCGACAGAGCGACTATAGAGAAGCTCAAAGGAATACGACTGCTACAACCGTGAAATATTCGTTCAATGGAGACCGCTTTGTAAGTCTATTGGATTAATCATTGTTGAGGGTTCGCTGGTGGGTTTTCAAACTCTTTCAAACTCGCTACAGCTAGCCACAATCTTTGAAGATGAACGCATTTTCGATCAGTTCCTATTTTCCCTTTTCAAACTTATATCAGAAACGCTATTTGTTCATGAATTCTTCATTTTTTCGACGAATTGCATGCTTAAAAACGGTCAAAATCACGAATGGTGGAGCAGAAGGGACTCAAACCCTCGACCTCCGCAATGCGAATGCGGCGCTCTATCAGCTGAGCTACTGCCCCATGATTTCAAGTATTTCCTCTCGGAGAAGCTGCTTGCCCTGCCGGAGCTCCACAGAGCGAAGGCGGGAGCTACTGCCCCGGAGTGGGGGTATTTTACACGAGGGTGGGGCGGGTGCCATGGAATTCTTCTAGGGAGAAAGACTGCAAGATTTCAAGATTGCAAGAATCCAAACCAAATCCCAAGAGGTCTCCCCTTGGGTTTTCTTTGCAATCTTGCAGTCTTGCAGTCTTGAAATCCTCACCCAGCAGGATGATCTTCCCATCGCACGCAAGTTATCCTACTATCCCCTCGCCGCTGGCCCGGTAGCTCAGTGGTAGAGCGCCGCCCTGAAGAGGCGGGCGTCGTCAGTTCGATTCTGACCTGGGCCACCACGAAAGGAACCAACTACACCGCAGCGGTTTCCTGATCGCTCGCCGATTGAATCACTACGTGCTCCCGCTCGACGAGTTGCCTGAATCCCTCACTCATCGCCGCGGTTTCCGTCACATCCACTTTCATCGGCAGGGCCGATGCGCTGAAGGCATCCTTCATGGCGGCCAATGCCGCCAGATCCAATGGTTCATCTGTCACGACAGCCAGGTCCAGATCGGACGTGGATGTCGCTGTTCCGTGCATACGCGAGCCAAATACCCATACCTCGCGGCCGGGCACATGCTGCCGGAGAATGCTCCCAACCGTCGCCAGGTGCTCAGGTTGCAGATCCAGAGGCATCGTGCAGGGCATGAATCAGTGCGTCGGCATCGTCCGGCAGGGTTTTGGCTTTGTCGTAGACGGCCGTCGCTCGGTCGATGTCGTAGGTATGGGCGGTCTCGTTGCGTGCCTGATAGTAGGCGATCCAGCGCTCGGCATCGGGAATGATTTTGCGCGATGCCGCCTCGCGGAAAATATCGTTCTTCGTGCGGATGGCCGTCTCCTCCACTTGCGCCACGTGTTTCAGGTACCGCTGCAAGAGCTTCCACGCGAGATCCACCGTGAACTCGAATTGCTGGACCACGCCATCACGGACCGTGCGGATGTCGGGCAGCCGCTCGGCGTCGATCAACCCTTGTTTCAAACAGGCGACGGCCTTTTCCAGCGCGCCGAGATCCAGATGTTGCTTCATGGCGCCACGGTAACAGATCGCCTGTCAGGCGTCATCCCGAAGATGCGTCGTCAGTTCGATTCTGACCTGGGCCACCATTTCGCCGTGTCCGATCTCCGGCTGCTCACGGCGCTGACCGTCCGGCCGCTGTATCGAAGCGTACTCAATCGCCGGGGGCGCAATGGCGATTGCGCGGAATCGGGGTATGATTCTTTGAGTTTCCTATTCTTTCCCCTTCCCTTCTATGCGCTCGCTGAACGTGCTCGACTGGATCGCTCTGGTCCTCCTCATCGTCGGCGGAATCAACTGGGGCCTCGTCGGCTTCTTCCAATACGATCTCGTGGCGTCGATCTTCGGCGCTCTCACCGTTCTCTCGCGCGTCGTCTACGGGCTCGTGGGGCTGTCGGCGCTGTACGTGGCGGTGATATCCGTCTCGTTGGGCCGGAAGTAGGCCGCGCGCAACCTGTACGTGCGGGCCGACGCAATCGGACCATCCATGCCCTCCTCGCGGAGGGCTGGTTTTTGTGTGCTCCAGCCGAATCCAACGCCGGCTACTTGATCAGCTCCATCACCTCATCCTCCTTCGCGAAGAATTCCTGGCCGCGTTTCTGCCGCGGCCGCGGGAGCGAGACGTCGAGGATCTTCTCGATCTTCCCCGGCCTCGGTGTCATCACCGCGATGCGGTCAGCGAGCTGCAGCGCCTCCTGCACGATGTGCGTGACCATGATGATCGTCGTGTCGCTCTCGCGCCACAGGTCCAAGAGCTCCTGCCGCAATTCTTCGGCGGTGAAGGAGTCGAGCTCCGAGAACGGCTCGTCCATGAACATCACGGCGGGCCGGGGCGCGAAGGCGCGCGCGAGGCCCACGCGCTGGCGCATGCCGCCGGAAAGTTCGTGCGGGTGGGCGTGGCGGAATTTTTCGAGGCCGAAGCGCTTCAGCTCCGCAGAGACGATCGCTTGGCGATCGTCCGTGCCTACTCCCTTGCCGATCAGTCCCATCTCGATATTCTGCGACACGGTCAGCCAGGGGAGAA
>CAZTYD010000169.1:2167-2835 GCA_964618035.1 uncultured Candidatus Peribacteria bacterium | reverse complement strand
ATCATCGCGCCTTTTTATTGACTCCTCGGGAAAAACACACAGTATTGGCGTCTATTCCGTGCGAACTCACCCCTGCAGGCCGACACGCGATCACAGCCGCCGTGATGGGCTGCGATATTCTTGAATCCCTCGCGGGACTACAGTGGAAGCTCGGCACATTCGAGAGCTACGCGAGCACGCCGGCGGAGAAAATCGACGGGGTGCGGGGCGCGATCCGCAGAGCCATTGATTCCCTCCTCCATTTGGAAGCCGAGATGCGTGACGGACTGAGCGAAACCGACGACGACCTTCAGTGGATGATAACCGACACCCTCGACGCGCTGAGGAAAGGCCGCACAGAAGCCGAGGAGAGGTTGATCATTCCGCAGCACGAAGCAATCAGGCGATCATTTCAAGACAGGATAAAAGGCGCATACGAGTGTCTGAATCCCGATGACATTGTTTTCCAGCCAGAGGAGAACAATGATTGGCGGGGCAGTGAGCCGCGGATCGATCAATCCATGTTCAGAGATGAGGAACCGATGGATTTCACCTGGCGCGAGAGCTTGCTGGGCAGCTATGCCGCATCTTGGTACCGGAGCAGAATCCTCCAACTTGTCGGCGAGGAAGCGCTGCCCTCTGCGGTGCAGCTTGGCGAACGCACGAACCGCAGCGTACGAACGATCACG
>CAZTYD010000169.1:0-2157 GCA_964618035.1 uncultured Candidatus Peribacteria bacterium | reverse complement strand
CGGCGGCGCTCCCGGCAGCCCGGAGCGGAAGCTGCTCCAGTCGCTGCCCGTCGGGTACAATCACCTCTCGCAGGAACTCATGTTCTTTCGCGAGGATCAGAACCGGCGCGAAACATGTGTGCTGGAGGATACTGATGCCTCCCCGGCAGGCCATTGGGTTGTTTGGTCATCCGCGTACCACACGGAAGTACTCTCGATGAGCGCACTGGATGATGAGGCGCTGGATCAGATGATCCACATCCTCCGGAAGGGAACTATCCAAACGAATCCACGTCTTGTCACGTTCTACGTGCCGGATACGATGACCGGCCTCCAGGAAGCGCTGGAGCAGCGCGGCCTGGAAGCGCACGGCTGCATTGAAATTGATCAAAAAGACTGCATCGTCTACCACTTGCGCGTGTGAACATGAAAAAAAAGCCGGAGCGCAATGTCCCCGGCTCGAAAAATATATTACTTCTCTGTCGTAGGGGCTTCATCAAAATCGCCACCCATCACGGCATGCACTTTTTCGGCATAATCTCTCTGTGCCCTTTCTGTTTCTAATGCATGCTCATGAAAATCAGGATGCTTACGATCATATGCTTCTGCTAAGCGGATTGCTTCCACTGGCTCCGGATTTAACATAAAGGTAAGGGGAAAGGGATTCAGACATGGTTTACTCCCCTCTTTTTCATTGTCAATACAATGCTCCTTCCATTTGTAAATACATGGCTTTTTGGTCCAATAGATGCAAAAATGCGTAGACTCACGCGCAGAGTATGGCCCGCATACCGACCGTCGCCATCATCGGCCGGCCCAATACGGGCAAATCGACGCTGTTCAACCGGCTGGTGGGCACGCGCCGCGCCATCATCAGCGACGTGCCGGGCACCACGCGCGACCATGTGACGAGCAAAGTGGCGCATGAGGAGTTGGACTATCTGCTGGTCGACACGGGCGGCATGGGCGGCGGCACGGACGACGAGGATTTCGAGGACGACGTGCACGCGCAGTCGGCATTGGCGCTCGCGGCGGCGGATCTCATTCTCCTCACGCTCAACAGCCGCGAGGAGCTGACGGCCAGCGATCATGAAGTGGTGGAGCTGCTGCGCCGGAGCAAGAAGAAGCACGTGCCGGTGATCCTCGTCGTCACCAAGGCCGACAACGACGAGTTTTTCGAAGACGCGCTGGCGGACCTGCACGCGCTCGGCATCGCCGACGACATCGTGCCGGTGAGCGCGCTCAACAACGTGGGCGTGGCGGAGCTGGAAGATACAATTATTGGCCATCTGCGAAAGCTCCATTTTCAGAGGGAATCAGAAGACGGAAGTGAGAAGTCAGAAGTCAGTCCGCGCATCGCGGTGATCGGCAAGCCGAACGTGGGCAAGAGCTCGCTGGTGAACGCGCTGATGTCCGAAACGCAGCGGAAGACATCGCCGCGGCTCGTGTCCGACATCGCCGGCACCACGCGTGATTCGACCGACACCGTCATCCGCCACCACGAGCGGGAATTCATCTTCGTCGACACGGCCGGCCTCAAGCGGCAAGCGAAGACCGAGGAGGGCATCGACAGCTACGCGATGCTCCGCAGCATCCAGGCACTGGAACAATCCGACATCGTCATCCTGGTGCTCGATGCCACGCAGCCCATCAGCAAGCAGGACAAGCGCATCGCCGGCATGGCGGTGGAATCCGGCAAAGGCATGATCATTTTGATGAACAAAGCCGATCTGATCACGAAGGAGACGAAGGAGGAACGCGAGCGCGAGATCGATCAGCACTTCCCCTTCTGCCGGTTCGCGCCCGTGCTGTACGTGTCGGCCGAGACGCGCGAGGGGCTCCTGAAGATGTTCGACCTCATGGAGATGATCCAGCGCAACCGCCTGCGGCGGATTCCCGTCAAGGAACTGCGCCGCTGGTTCGACCAGCACGTCGACGGCAAGCCGGTGGGCGCGGTCGCGCGCGCGAAGCACCTCACACAGGCGGAAGACGTGCCGCCCACGTTCGTGCTGTTCGTGCCGAACCCGAAGCAGGTGCAGTTGAGCCAACTGCGCTTTCTGGATAATCGGCTGCGCCAGACGTTCGACTTCACCGGCACGCCGGTGCGATGGGTGACGAAGGGACCGAGGAGTTAAGTCTTGATTGGTTTATTGGTTAACTGGTTGATTAGTTTATTGG
>CAZTYD010000168.1:0-2849 GCA_964618035.1 uncultured Candidatus Peribacteria bacterium | reverse complement strand
GCCGCTGTCATGAATGGAGAAGGAAATCTTGGAGCGGAGTCTGCTTCCTGCCGTCGACTTCCGCGTACAGGCGCAGACGGTCGATGGGAATA
This sequence comes from uncultured Candidatus Peribacteria bacterium, assembly GCA_964618035.1. Lineage (GTDB taxonomy): Bacteria > Patescibacteriota > Gracilibacteria > Peribacterales > Peribacteraceae > JAQBQQ01. Next base: position 2,757 of record CAZTYD010000168.1, on the reverse strand, counting down.
TCGAAAGCCGCCTCGGAGAGGAGTTTCATGATCCGTTTTTTGTGGACTTGGAAACGTTCGGGGTGCTTGATGCGCGCCAGAGTGAGGTGCGGGTGGAAGGAATCGTTCGGAGCATTCCCCTCCTCGGGCGGGTGGCGCGGCCATGGGCAATCCTTCTTCAGGCGAGCGAGCTCGTCTGAAAATGCGATGCCGAGGAACAGCACGCGGTCCTGCCCGCGATGGCCGAACGTATCCGCGCCCGCCACGCGTACGGTGAACGACCGATGACGTGCGGCGATCTTCCTCGCTTGCTCCATCACCTGCCGATACTCGATCTCCATCAGTTCTCTCCAGAATTGGAGCGTGAGGTGCGGAGACCGTGGATTCTGGAAACGGAGCGAATCTTGAAAATCGGACAGGGTCTCCAGTAGACGCTGGAATTCGCTCTTCGCCGCTTGCTCCAGCGGCAATGCCAAGAAGGCTGAGTGGAGAGGGAAATACATATCTTGCATCGAGGCGAGGGATTGCTAAGGTGTCGATATGTCCGCGGAAGAGCAGACCTTTCGTTCGGCTGATTCATTTTACAATAGACTCAAGGGCAACATTGCTCGTGAGCAAGTTTTGGAGGCTATTGATGAGGATGAAAGAGACGTGCGTGCAGCGAAGTATCAGAAGGTGATCCATGAAGCGGTGCGAATTCTCCTGCTCACGAAAAAATACCGACTGAGCGGCATGGTCGAGAGAAAGGAATCGGCACTGCATGCACTCTATCTGTTTGTATTCACAAGCGATGTCTATAAGAACTGGAAAAAGGGAGTGAAGAGCTCTCAGGAGGCAGGTGTCGCGTCTTCGAAAATTTCGGAAACGTACAAAGCTATGGTCGATGAATTGAGGGCCACACAGGGCGCGGAAATAGAAGCGCTGCTGTCGGAAGTTCTCAAAGAGGTCGAAGCCTGGCATGAACCCACAGAATCAGCGCTTTAAGACAGCCAAGAACGCATCCTGCGTGAGGGTCATCCTTCGTCAGGCTCAGGATGACTAAATGAGACCATCTAGCGCTTCAAGACAGCAAGAAATGCATCCTGCGTGAGGGTCACTTTGCCCATCTGCTTCATGCGCTTCTTGCCCTTCTTCTGCTTCTCCAGCAGCTTCTTCTTGCGCGAGACGTCGCCGCCGTACAGGTAGCCCGTCACGTCTTTGCGCAGGGCGGAGAGGGTTTCGCGCGCCACTACCTTGGAGCCGATGGCTGCCTGGATGGGGATCTGGAACTGCGCCTTCGGCAGTACTTCCTTCAGCTGCTTGCAGACGACTGCCCCCACGTGCTGCGCCTCGCTGCGGTGCACGATGGTGCTGAGGGCTTCGGCGGGCTCGCCGAGCAGGAGCACGCTGAGCTTCACCAGGTCGCCGGCGCGGTAGCCGAGCGGCTCGTAGCTCATGGACGCGTAGCCGGACGTGGACGATTTCAAAGTGTCGAAGAAATCGAGCACGATGCCCTGCAGCGGCACCTCGAAGTGCAGCAGCGCGCGGTCGGCGTCGAGGTACTCGAGCGACTGGTACACTCCCCTCCTCGCCTGCACGAGCTCCATGCACGTGCCCACATCCTGCTTGCGGCAGACGATTTCCAGCCGCACCCACGGCTCGCGGATCTCGTCGATGTACGTGGGGTCCGGCAGATCGGCGGGGTTCGAGATGCGCGCGACATCCGGTTCGTCTTCCTTCATCAGGCTCTTGCGCACCACCGCGTCGATCTTCGCGGCCGAGATCTTCACTTCGTACAGCACGCTCGGCGCGGTGATGACGAGGTCGCAGTTGTACTCGCGCTCGAGACGCTCCTGGATGATGTCCAGGTGCAGGAGCCCCAGAAATCCGCAGCGGAACCCGTTGCCGAGCGCGCTGTTGTGCTCGGGCTCCATGCGCAGGGCGGCGTCGTTCAGCGAGAGTTTCTCGAGCGCCTCGCGCAGGTCGGCGTAGTTGTCGGCCTCGGAGGGGTAGAGCCCGGCGAACACCATCGGCAGCACTTCCTTGTAGCCGGGCAGCATCGTGCCTTCGGGCGACGACGAGACGGTGTCGCCCACGCGCACGTCGCGCACGTCCTTCAACCCGGTGACGATGTAGCCGATCTCGCCTTCCTCGAGCGCGTTGTCGGAGATGTACTTGGGCGAGAAGAATCCGACATCGAGCACTTCGAATGCCGTTTTCGTGCCGAGCAGATGCACCTTCTGGCCCTTCTTGAATCTCCCTTCCACCACGCGGACGTACGCGACGCCGCCGCGGTAGGTGTCCATGATCGCGTCGAAAATGAGCGCTCGCGCGGCACCCGTCTGTTCGGATTCCCTCGGCGCGGCCACGCGTTCGATCACGGCATCCAGCACGTCGCCGACTCCCCTTCCCTCCTTGGCGGAGATGAGGAGAATGTCTTCCTTCCTGCATCCGAGCAGGTTGATCACCTCCTCGCTCACGCGCTCCGGGTCCGCGGCGGGCAGATCGATCTTGTTCAGTACGGGGATGATCGTGAGGTTGTGTTCCATCGCCATGTAGAGCACGGCGAGCGTCTGCGCCTGGATGCCCTGCGACGCGTCGACCAGCAGGATCGCGCCCTCGCACGCGGCGAGCGACCGGCTCACCTCGTAGCGGAAATCGGTGTGGCCGGGCGTGTCAATCAGGTTCAGCTGGTAGTCGCGGTACTGCATGCGCACCGGCTGCATCTTGATGGTGATGCCGCGCTCGCGCTCCAGGTCCATCATGTCGAGCAGCTGTTCCTTCATCTCGCGCTTCTGC
>CAZTYD010000167.1:0-2853 GCA_964618035.1 uncultured Candidatus Peribacteria bacterium | reverse complement strand
TCCTCCACGATGATCCGGGCGGCGTCGCGCAGACGGAGTGCGCGGGAGTTGTAGCCCATGCCCTTCCACGCGATGACCACGTCCTTATTACTCGCCTTCGCCAGGTGACGGATGGTCGGGAACTGCTCGACGAACCGCCTGAAGATGACCTCCACGCGCGGCACCTGCGTCTGCTGCAGCATCACCTCGGAGACGAGGATGAGGTAGGCGCGCTGCGTATCGTCGCGTATCCGCAGATCGCGCCACGGGAGCGTGCGCCTGTGCGTCTCGAACCAACGCCACATGCGTTCGCAGAAGGCGATGGTGCGGGCAGCGCGGTTCACGGATGCGATTGTAGCCGATATAGCGAGCGCTGAGAGAGGGATCGGCGAACAGAGATGCCCCACTGGGGCGTCTTTACAGGCAGAGGTCGATCAGGCATTGTTAGGCACTCTAACTATCCATCCGTTGACACTCATCTTCCGCATTGTCCGGCAGCAGATGCGACGCTACCCCGTCCGGTACGCGATGCTGTTCGTGTTTATCTTCCTCACGGCATCGGTGTGGATCGCCGAGCCGCTGTACGCGCGCTACGCCATCGACCGCATGCTGCAGGCGAAGAGCGGCGTGCCGGTGGACTACGTGCGGCTCTTCCTGCTGTGGGGCGCGCTGTTCGTGCTGATGTCGGCCATCCAGACCACCGAGAAGTTCACGAGCTGGAAATTGAGCGAACTGCTCATTCTGGATCAGCGCGAGCGGCTGTACGCGCACGTGCTCAAGCTGGGAATTTCGTTCCACACGCGGCAGAAGTCGGGCGAGGTGATCAAGATCGTCGACAACGCCGCCGACACCATGGCCGACTTGCAGCGCGAGCTCATCGTGCAGTTCGTGCCGTCGTTCCTCTCGGCCATTGTCTTTCTGGTCATCGGGTTCGTCATCAATCCCCTGCTCGCCGTCATCCTCGTCTGCAGCATCTCGCTCTTCCTCGTCATCGCCGTCATCGGGACGTACCGCACGCGCAAATTGCAGGAGGAGGCCAACCGCCTGTGGGTGACGCCCATCGGCCGCGCGTACGACGCCGTCACGAACATCTACTCCGTGAAATCCGGCGCGCAGGAGGGCCGCGAGGAAGCGACGATGCACGCCACGCACGTCACCACGTTCCGCAAACAGCAACAGGTGAACGTGCGGTGGGCCATGGTGGAAGCGGTGAACTTCTTCATGCTCACGCGGATCCTCCTCATCTCGATCGGCATCTACCTGTACACGCGCGACGTGCTCACGCTGGGCGAAGTGTACTTCTTCCAATCGTCGTTCTTCCGCGTGCTCACGCCGTTCGAGATGCTCGGCGGCATCATGCCGCAGTGGAACAAGCGCGTGGGCCGCGTGCGTCTGGCGGACGAGATTCTCACCACGCCGCTCGACGTGACGAACAAGGAGCATCCCGTCACGCTTCCGGATCTGCGAGGAGAGATTCGCCTCGAGAACGTATGCTTCGCGTACGCGCCGGAGAAAGTGCTCGTGGACCCGAGCGAGGAAGCAGTGGACGTCGCGCCGCAAACCGACCCGATACCGGCCGAGTCCGACGACGCGGAGCACGTTCCTGCCATCCCGAATCGCACGGAGGAGGAGAAAGAACAAGGTGAGAAGGTGGACACTCAGCATCCCGACGCCGAAGACCGCCACCCCGGCGAAGTGCTGCACGACGTGAATCTCACCATTCGCCCCGGCGAGCATATCGCGTTCGTGGGGCATTCGGGCGCCGGCAAGACGACGCTCGCCATGCTGCTCAACCGCTTCTACGACGTGACGGGCGGGCGCATCGTCATCGACGGCGTGGACCTGCGCGACGTGGACGTGGCGTGGTGGCGGTCGCAGATCGGCCTCGTGTTGCAGGAGAACATCATGTTCAACGATTCGATCCTCGAGAACATCCGGTACGCGCGGCCGGACGCGACGATCGACGAGGTGCGGGAGGCCGCCGCGCGCGCCGCCGCCCACGAGTTCATCGAGACGCTGCCCAACGGCTACCACACGCTCATCGGCGACCGCGGCATCCGCCTCTCGGGCGGCCAGCGCCAGCGCGTCGCCATCGCGCGCGCCATCCTCAAGCGCCCGAAGCTCGTGGTGCTCGACGAAGCCACGAGCGCGCTCGACTCCGTCACCGAGAAGCACGTGCAGGAAGGCATCAGGAGCCTCATCGAAGGGCGCACCGCCTGCATCATCGCCCACCGGCTCAGCACCGTCCGTTCCGTCGACCGCATCGCCGTGTTCGACGAGGGGAAATTGATCGACGTCGCCCCGCACGAGGAACTGATGAAGCGCTGCGACATCTACAGGGAAATGGTAGAATTGCAGTCACAAGGCATGCTGGCGGAGGAGTGATGGCTTGCCCACCGTAGCTCCGCAGAGCGAAGGTGGGTGGAATTGCAGAGCGAGGGAATGCTGGCGGAGGAATAATACAGGCTTAAGCCGTCATGCGCGGGCATTCTGCACGTCTCTCTGTTGATGAAGCTCATTGAAGTATACAAGCCGGAAATTCTCGCGACCCCCGTCGATCTGGCGACACTGGAGCGCGGCGCACGGAATGCGCTCAGGAGAAAAATGACGAGAGAAGATGACCGTTTGGATTTTCAGATCGCAAAGAGAATATTTACCTATCTACGGCAGCAGCATGGGGATATGGCAAATATTATCGAACTCCCCATCGGAGCAATAGAAGAAGAAACCGATCCGGACAATGAAGAAAGCATGCCAGCCCCATCACAGTCAGGACTCAACGGCATCATTACTCAATACAAGCTTTCCTCCCTAAAGAGATCGAATCTCCTCGCAAATATTTCCATCGATATTCGGGATAATTGTGCCTTCACA
>CAZTYD010000166.1:0-2887 GCA_964618035.1 uncultured Candidatus Peribacteria bacterium | reverse complement strand
CGGCGATGATGTCGCCGGCCCGCTGCAGGCGGTCGAATTCCTTCTTGGTCACGTACACGTACTCGCCGTCGTCGCCTTTCTTCCTGGCCCGCGTGGTGACGATGGGCACGTTCTTCGTCGTGCTGCCGAACATCGAGACGAGCATGCGCGCGACGGTGGTCTTGCCGACGCCGGAGGGGCCGGTGAGCGCGAGGATGTAGCCGGGGAAGGCGATCGATTCTTCGCTGACGGGAGCCGTCTTCACCGACGGCACTTCGTACGCGACTTCGTAGACGCGCAGGTGCTCCTCGTTCACGTGGCTCAGGCGCATGCGGGGGACCACCGGCAGACCGATCTGCGGCGCGCCGCCGGTGAGCGGGGCCATCACCGTGGAGCCGTCGGCCAGCTTGATGAGTCCGATGGTGCGGCGGCCGTGGCCGTAGCGCCGGGGCGGGTGGTGCAGCACCGTGAACGAGAGGATCGTTCCCTCCTGCAGCCTGCGCCGCTCTTCCTTCTGGCGTCGCGCGATGATGGGGGAGGAATCAGGCATGGATCGTGTGAAGTTTACTGAAGGTGCTCTAGGATGTGGAGGCCGCAGGTCGCTCCTGCGCCGCCGAAATTGTGGCTGAGGCCGAAGCGCGTGCCGGACGCTTTCAGCTGCTTGGCGACGTCGATGAACTGCTTGATGCCGGTGGCCGCGACGGGGTGGCCGCAGGCCTTGAGGCCGCCGCTACGGTTCACCTGCAAGCCCATGGTGGTCGGGCGCTCGTAGAGCTCGCGGTAGATGCCGATGCCGTCGCCTTCCCCGGCGAAGCCGAGATCCTCCATGTTGATGACGGCGGCGATGGAGAAGCAATCGTGCGTCTCTACGTGCGTGATGTCTTCCTGCGTCACGCCGGCTTCTCGCATCGCGCTCTCCATGGCGGTCTTCGTGGCGTTGAACGACGTGAGGCTGGCACGGTCGGCCAGGCTGAGCGTGTCGGTCGTTAGCTGCGATGCGGCCACGCGGAAGGGGCTCCGGAACTTGGTCGAGAGGATGCACGCGGCCGCGCCGTCGCTGATGGGCGAGCAGTCGAGCAGGCGCAGCGGATCGGCGACGGGCGAGCTCCGGGACACCGCGTCGGGCTTCACCTCCATGCGGAACTGCGCGAAGGGGTTCTCCATCGCCTGTCGATGATGGACGGCCGAGACGTAGCTCAGCTGCTCGCGCGTGAGGCCGTAGTCGTGCATGTAGCGCTGCGCGACGAGGCCAAAAATGCCGGGGAAGGTGAGGCCGGCCGGCCGATCCTTGTCGCTGTCGGCCGCGCCCATCAGCGCCGACGCGATCTGATCCGCGCTGGCGTCGGTCATCTTCTCGGCGCCCACGACGAGGATCGTCTGCGCGCGGCTCGATTCGAGGAGCGCGCAGGCCGTGTGGATGGCCACGGATCCGCTGGCGCAGGCCGCCTCCACGCGCAGGGCGGGGGGCTGGTGCGGGAGCATCGACGCTACCATCGCGCCCATGTGCGCTTGACCGCTCGCCGATTCGCCGATCATGTTCGCCACGATGACCATGTCGATGTCGAGCGCCGTGCACGGCGAGTGTTCGATGGCGCCGTCGACCACCTCGCGCGCCAGGTCGCGCAGGTTCTTGTCCCAGTGCTCGCCGAAGCGGGTCTGGTGCGAGCCGATGAGGAAGGTTCCTTTCTCCATATCAGTGGAAAGCAGAGAGAGCGTTGGTGTGATTCAAATACTCCGCGTACGTGAGGTACTGTGTCTCTCGCTCGTCGGGCGGCAGGAGCACGCCGTCGCGCTGCATCGTCAGCAGGAAGGCGTCGGAACCGGAACCGGATCCGTAACTGACGAGGAGAATGCGCTCGTCCTTCTTGGCATGCTGGAGGACTTCGGTGAGCCCGAGCGGCGAGCAGGCGCTGTAGGTATTGCCCACGCGTGGCACGATGAACCCGTGCTGGCACTGCTTGCGCGAGAAGCCGAATTTTTTCAAGATGCGCGAGGGGAATTTGGCGTTCGGCATGTGGACCACCACATGGTCGATCTGTTCCGGTTTCGTATTCGTCACTTCCAGGATGCCTTTCAGCGCTTCCTCCACATGCCGGAAGTACGCGGGCTCGCCCGTGAAGCGGCCGGCGTGGTTGGGGTACTTCTCGCCGTTGGCACGCCAGAAATCCGGCGTGTCGGTGGTGAAGCTGAGTGTGTGGTCGATGCGGCAGAGGGCGTTTTTTTCCTCGCTCGATCCCATGACGAATGCAGCGGCTCCGGCGGCTGCCGTGAACTCCAGCGCGTCGCCGGGCCGGCCCTGGGCGGCGTCGGTGCCGATGGCCAAGCCGTAGCCGATCTGCCCGCTGCGCACGAACGCGTCGACGATCTGCATTGCAGCGGTACCGGCCTTGCAGGCGAACTCTAGATCGGCCGCGTGCGAGAACGGGTGCAGGTCGAGCGCGGCGACGAGCATGCCACTGGTGGGTTTGACGGCGTAGGGATGACTCTCGGAGCCGACGAAACAGCCCGAGATCTCGCTCGATGCGACGCCGGCCCTCTCGATGGCCTGCCGCGCGGCCTCGAAGGCCATGGTGAAGCTGTCTTCGTCGCGGCCGGGGACGGTCTTCTCCTCGATGCCCAGCGTGTTCGTGACGTCCGCGCCGTTCTGCTGCCAGTGTTCGGCGATGGCAGCCGTCTTCACGCGGAAGACGGGCAGGTAACGGCCGAAGCCGAGGATGCTTGCGCGGGCCATGGGGCCGGAATGGTAGCACGGAGAGGGGAGGGTGGGAACGAAGGGCGGCGAGAAATTGCGGATTCCTTCGCAACCCATGCGCATCCGCGCCGAGCGACGGCGCTCTGCTTGGTGAGGGTATTCAAGACTCAGGACTCAAGATTCAAGACTCATCAACCAACAAGCGGCATCAGCACG
>CAZTYD010000165.1:0-2893 GCA_964618035.1 uncultured Candidatus Peribacteria bacterium | reverse complement strand
ATAACAATATTGATATTTCGTATACTAGTCTGGTCTCGCGGGGATTCGGGCAGGAGCCCGAATGCGAGATGCGCGAAATTGGCCAGGAGAAAGCCAATGCTCGTTCTCAGCCGCAAGCCCGATGAGAAGATTTTCGTTGGCGATGACATCATCCTCACGGTCCTCCAGATCCGAGGCGGGAACATCCGCATCGGCATCGAGGCACCGAGAGAAATGACGATCATCCGAGACGAGCTCTCGAAGGCGCCGGCTCCCGAGCGCGCGTCACGGACCGCGAAGCCCCGCCAGGGGCAGAAGGACCGTGGCAAGACGCCGCTCGGCCGTCGCGTTCGGTCGGACCGGAGGAGTGGGAACGTTTGACTCCTTCGCCTCCGCCGTCCAATGACGGCCAGCAGACACGTCCCGGATCAGCCGCCCTCTCCGCGACTGACCCAGGCCCCGACGACTTCCACGTCGTCGGGGCTCGATTCAGCGTGACTTCCTTGCACGAATCTCACTCATCGTGAATGATTCACGTCCCTCCACGGGTCGACCCTTGCACGACCAGCCCGTGAGGGACGCGCTCCCCGCGCGTCGAGACGGCCGTGCGGCCGTCTCGGACCCCTCCTGAGCTCTCCTTCGTGGAGCACGTCTCGCTCAGGGGGGATTTTTCACGTTTTCCTTTTTTGCGGAGAGATAATAAGGTATCCGCAAGTCTATGCCGCTCGCGCTCTACAACACGTACGCCAAGAAGGAGGAGGTATTCATCCCGCTGCACCCGGGCAAAGTGACGATGTACACGTGCGGGCCCACCGTCTACGGGCGGCCGCACATCGGCAACTATTCATCCTTCCTCATGGCCGATCTGCTGCGCCGCTGGCTGGAGGTGAGCGGCTACGCCGTGACGCACGTGAAGAACATCACCGACGTGGGGCACCTGGTGGCCGATCGTGACGAGGGCGAAGACAAGATCGAGAAGCAGGCGCGCGAGGAGCAGGTGGACCCGCTCGCCATTGCCCGCAAGTACACCGAACAGTACTTGGCGGACGAGAAGGCGCTGAACATGCGCGAGCCGTTCGCGCGGCCGAAGGCCACCGACACGATCGACGAGATGATCGAAATCATCCGTACACTCGTCGACAACGGCCACGCGTACGAGACGAGCGACGGCGTGTATTTTTCCGTGGAAACATTTCCGCAGTACGGAATGTTATCCGGCAACACGCTGGAGCAGCTGAACGCCGGCGCGCGCGTCGATATAAAAGAAGAGAAAAAACATCCCGCCGACTTCGCGCTGTGGAAAAAAACGGTGGGTGCGAACGCGCATCACATTCTCAAGTGGCCGTCGCCGTGGGGCGACGGGTTCCCCGGCTGGCACATCGAATGCAGCGCGATGGCGCGCAAGATCCTCGGGCCGCAGATCGACATCCACACCGGCGGCGAGGACAACATCTTCCCGCACCACGAGTGCGAGATCGCGCAGAGCGAGTGCAGCGGCCCGCGGCCGTTCGTGCGGTACTGGCTGCACAAGCGCCGCATCGACATCGCGTTGAATGATGCGGAGGAAAGCCAAAAAATGTCGAAGAGCCTTGGGAATATTTTGAGCATCGACGACATTGTGAAGGAAGGATTCGATCCGCTCGATCTGCGCTACTACTTACTCTCGGTGCACTACCGCACGCGCCTCAAGTTCACGTGGAAAGGATTGGACGACGCGAAGAAAGCGCGGAGGAAAATTACTGAGTGGATGAATGAAGTTACAAATTTTGCTCATATGGAAAGCGATGGGCATGAGAATCAGATTAAAAAAGTACAAAGTCTGTATGATGAATTTGCTTCAGCAATGAACGATGACTTGAATACTCCAAAAGCGCTTGCAGCAATTTTTGCGATGATGACGTGGTATCGCAATTCGCTTCCCTTAAATGGCGTTGCGATACAAGAGCTCGAAACAGCGATTGAAAAAATACAGGAAACATTCGGATGCTTCGATGCCACAGAAGAAGAGGCACTTCCCTTTGATATCCAGTCGCTCATCGACGCACGCGCAACAGCGCGCGCCAAAAAAAATTTCGCCGAGTCCGACCGACTGCGTGACGAGATCGCCGCGCGCGGGTACGAGGTGAAGGACACGGCGGAGGGGCATAAGGTGAGGAGGAAGTAGTTGGTAGTTGGTAGTTGGTGCGATCGCGTATCGAACCTACTCACTACTCACTACCAACTACTCACTCGTTCAACATTTGTGTTCAATAAGAGTGTTTACGTCAGGATGATCTGCATTTCGCAACTGCATTTTTTCGGGCGTTTTTCCCCTCGGTGCGCAACCGAAACAGAGTTCTGCATCCCAATGCTGCCGCAAATCGGCAATTACGCGCCGTAAAACGCGTCTTTTTCTTCCCCCAGTCGCTGTAACAGAACCGGAAAGGCCTCGTTATTGAGTGTGCCGGCTCCTTCCAGAGCGCTTGCAGCTGGGAGAACTCCTTCGCTAGGATCCCCGTTGATCCGCTCAAAAGAAGGAGAGCGCGGTCCTCTGTGCCCTTTGTCATTTCGGCAACTCGCCAGTACGCCACTGACGAGCGTCACATCCGCTCCCTCCCAGGATCGGGTCGTGTTCCCTAGGAATGTCGGCTTCTGCGAGCCAATCGCAGGTACATCCGGACGACAGTCCGACGTGTACAGAGATACGGCATCAATCTCGTGTATGTACTCTTTATATTTAAGGAGGAGGGCATCCCCATTCATCGTCCGGCGATGCTCACGTCAACCGGCACGAGAACGATGACCATTGAGTCGTCAGTTCCTCAGCATGGAGACACATCGTCTCCTTCCCCACTTCGCCAACAAACACGTCCACATTCCTTCTTTTATTTCCTCTTTTATTTCTCTCCTATGGATCTTTCTCGTTTGAAGAAAG
>CAZTYD010000164.1:0-2895 GCA_964618035.1 uncultured Candidatus Peribacteria bacterium | reverse complement strand
CGGCATGCTCACCAAGCACCGCAAGAAGCTCGATGAAGTCGTGAGGATTCTGCTCCAACAGGAGACGATGAGCGTGGAGGAGTTCCTCGAGATCTTCGAAGGCAAGCCGGCCGTGAAGGCGGCGAAGGAGAAGGAGAAGGCGAAGAAGGAGATCGTGTGAAGCGGCGAGCGCGCAGCGGACAGCGATCAGAAAACCCCTTCGTCAGGTCTTTGCGCTGCGGACCGCGGCCGCGGAAGAGTTGGATGATGGAACGGGCTTCGTGCAGAAGCCGTTCAAAAATGATGAAGACCACGGCAACTCCCATTACCAGCACGAATGCCGGCAACAGGTAGAGCGCGAGGACGGCATGCACCATTCTGGCGATCTTGTCGTTCTGGTCCATGTATCGTTTCCTCCGTGCGAGGAGTGACATCATGCTTTCTGTGATGACGTTGAATGCGACGAGAAACAGCCAAGTCACCGGATAGAACACGGTCTGTCCGGCGACGATCAGCAAGACCGCCCAAACGGCGTATCGCCACATGATGTCGCTCCCGACGGAGGAAGCTACAGCGCATACAGCCACAGTACTGAATCGGAGTGTGAAGGCAATGAATCGTTCTCTATTTTGTCTTTATCTGACTCTCCCCGCGCCGATTGCTCGGCGCGGGGATCGGCGGTCATTCGTCGCGACGGGGAGACGTCAGCAGCAGTGTTCGGAGCAGGCCGATCAGCAATCGGCCTTCCTCTTCCGTCTCATCCACTTCCGTCTCGTCCACCGCGCCGCAAGGCTGCGTCGCCATGCTTTTTTCTCCGATTGACCGTTGAACATCTGCGAGCGCGCGCTCGCATGTGTAATAAATAATATAAAAATAATGATTTGTCAAATGCGTTGATGGTGTTACACTCCTCACCAATGCTCCATGCCCTCAGCCCACTCGACGGTCGCTACGAGAGAGAGACCGAGGCGCTGCGCGGCTACTTCAGCGAGGAGGCGCTCATCCGCGCGCGGGTGCTCATCGAGGTGAGCTACTTCGTGGCGCTGGCGCAGGAATCCAACGTACCGGAGCTGCCCGCACTGAATCAGAAGCAGATCGAATCCCTCTGGAAGATCGTGCAGGAGTTCGATGCGGAAGACGCGCAGGCGATCAAGGAGATCGAGAAGACGACCAAGCACGACGTGAAGGCGGTGGAGTATTTCCTCAAGCAGAAGATCGAGAAGATTAGCGGCCTCGCGGATCACACCGAGTTCATTCACTTCGCGCTCACGAGCGAGGACGTGAACAATCTGGCGTACGGCGTGCTCATCTCCGACGCGCTACGGCTCGTGGTGGTTCCCGCGGTGCAGTCGATGGCCAAGGAACTCCGAGGTCTCGCGAAGTCGACTGCCAAGGTGCCGATGCTCAGTCTCACGCACGGGCAGCCGGCCACGCCGACGACGCTCGGCAAAGAGATGGAGGTGTTCGCCGCGCGGCTGGACCGTCAGCTGAAGCAGTTCAAGGGCTGGAAGATGCAGGGGAAGCTCGGCGGGGCGGTCGGGAATTTCTCGGCGCACCGCGCCGCGTACCCGCGCGTGAACTGGGAAGCGTTCCGCAGGAAGTTCGTCTCGTCGCTGGGGCTGGAGCCGCTCGCGGTCTCCACGCAGATCAACCCGCACGACGACATCGCCGAGCTCAGCCACTTCTTCGTCCGCATCAACGCCATCCTCCTCGATTTCAGCCGCGACGCGTGGCTGTACATCTCGCGCGGCGTGTTCGGGCAGAAGGTGGTGGCCGGCGAAGTGGGTTCCTCCACCATGCCGCACAAGGTGAATCCCATCGATTTCGAGAACGCCGAGGGGAATCTCGGCCTCAGCACCGCGCTCTTCGCGCACTTCGCCGAGAAGCTCCCCATCAGCCGCCTGCAGCGCGATCTCTCGGATTCCACCGTCCAGCGCAGCATCGGCACGGCGTTCGGGTACCACCTGCTGGCCGTCCGCTCGCTGCAGAAGGGGCTGAAGAAACTGAGTGTGAATAAAAAAGTGATTCAGCAAGAATTGGATCAGCATCCCGAAGTTTATGCGGAGGCGATTCAGACGGTGTTGCGGAAGAACGGTGTGAAAGGGGCGTACGAGAAGCTGAAGGAACTGACGCGCGGGGAGAGTGTGACGAAAGAAGGGTTACGGGTATTCATTGAGTCGCTTGCCCTTCCCTCGACAGATGAGCGGCAGCTTATTTCACTGCTGAAACTGTAACTGCGAGCCGTTTGTCCGAAAATCCCGACAAACAAATTGACTGCGGGCGATGGCACTTTAGGATGTTGCCTTATTTTCTTCTATGACAGACTATGTCGAGCAGAGCAAACTATGATAAAGGAGAGGCATTCGAACTGGAATTTAGTGGCGAGCCGCAAGATGCGGATGGATATGGTCTGGGTGGAAGGTCGAATGGAGAAGATGGTGCCGAGGCATTTGGTGCGGATCTCGGCTTTCATACGACGGAGCCCCTGAGGCACGCATCGGAAGGATTGGATGAAGAGCTGTTAAAGAGATTACGTATTGCAAAAGTGACAAGAGACCAGGCTTGCGCATTGCTCGATCTGGTGAACGGTCATTGTACATTTGATGCCCAAGGGGAGCTGGTGGTACCGCCCAATCTCGATCGTATCCTCCGGAAAGTGGGTGGACTTCAGCGAAAGGAACTTGTTGCCTACATCCGCGGCCTCGGCGGCACTGAAGATCCCCCAGAGGTACGCGAAGCTTTGGCAGGTATCGGACGCAGTTTACAGGCTCTTGGTGATGTTGATGAAAATAACGGTGAATTAAATCCGTTTGGGATTGAGAGTTAAATTGCGCGAGGAAGGCGGGTCTATGGATATGACAGTTGTTTTCTCTGCCTTTTTATAGATGGATATTGCTTCTGTTTTTTCAATTCCCG
>CAZTYD010000163.1:0-2946 GCA_964618035.1 uncultured Candidatus Peribacteria bacterium | reverse complement strand
GAAGCGGCAGCGTAGTTTGCGATCAGCAGCGTCCCGCCCGGCGGCATCACCGTCCCCGACCCGAACCGCACCAGCACCGCCTCGTTACCGGATCCATCGAGCGACGTGAGCGTCCACCCGCTGAGGTCCGTTGCATCCGGCGCGGTGGAGAGCAGTTCCACCCACTCGTCGGCCGTGGAGAGATCGGTCCCCATCCACATGATCTCGTTCACGACCATCTGGCCATGGCACAAAGGAGGAGCTACGGCTGCCATTAGCAGCATTGCTGCCGCAAGAAACCATTGCATGAGGGTCGATGCGGGGAAATTCAAATACATGGCCCCAAAATGAAAGCAGTGTCCACGCACTTTCGAGATGACAAAGAACGTTGCCTGTTCGGCGCAGACGCATTTTGTGGCTTTGCTACGCAATAAAATGCGTTCTATGCGATGATGGAACGTCAGGGATCCTCTGAGCTTTATATTTGTGTTCAGCCCTTCTATAAGCCAAATACTATTTTTCCGTCTCTAAGCTCTCGCCAATGGAAGAAAGCGTGGGTATACTTGCGGCGCATTTCGAACCCCTCCCTTACGACCCCCCTCTCGTCAACGATGCTCCTCATTGCCAGAATACGCCGGCTCGTTTCTTGACCACGACTCGTAAGGAGAGGCAGCGCACTTTATCATCTGCCCTTCTCCATCCATGAATCCCATCATCGACGTACCCTTTCTCCTCGTAGGACTAGTGGCCGGCCTCGCTGCCGGTTGGTACCTCTTCAGTAAGGGGAAGAAGATTTCTGCCACGCTTCAGAACCAGATCCTCGAGCAGGAACGCGCGCTCGAGCGGCTGCAAGGCAAAATCGCCGAAGCGCAGAGCCAGATCAAGGCCGCTGAGGCCGAAGCCAAGACGACCGCGAAAGAGATTGTGGCGGAAGCGAAGATCCAGGCAACCGAGTTGGAAGCCAAGCTCGAAAAGGAGCAGGGCCGCCTGGAAGAGAAGGAAAAGAGCCTGGATGCCAAGGTGAAGGAAGTGGAGCGCCAGCGCGAAAACCTCACGACGCAGCAGGGGGAAATCGACACGCTGAAGCAGGAACTCTCGACGGCCAGCCAGAAGCACCGCGAGGCGCTGCAGGCCGCGTCGAAGCTGACCGAGCAGGAAGCGAAGAAACAGCTGTGGGAGGAAATGGAGAAAGAATTCGCCGGTCAGTTCGCCTCGCAGCTCAAGCTGAAGCGCGAAGAGATGGAGCAGGAAGTAGAGGAGAAGGCCAAGAATCTGATGGCCGAAGCCATGCAGCGCTACGCCGCCGAAGTGGCGAGTGAATCCACCGCGACGGTGGTGCAGCTGCCCAGCGACGACGTGAAAGGCAAGATCATCGGCAAAGAAGGGCGCAATATCATCGCGTTCGAGCAGGCGACGGGCGTCGACATCATCATCGACGACACGCCGGGCGCCATCATCATCTCGGGTTTCGATCTGGTGCGCCGCTACGTGGCCAAGCTCGCCATGGAGAAGCTGATCCAGGACGGTCGCATCCAGCCGGCCCGCATCGAGGAGATCGTGCAGAAAGTCAAGGAACAGGTGAGCAAGATGATGCTCGAGTTCGGCAAGCGCGCCACGGAGGAGCTCGGCATCGCGGGCTACCCGGCCGACCTGCTCAAGATCATCGGCCGCCTGCGCTTCCGCACCAGTTACGGCCAGAACGTGCTGAAGCACTCGGTGGAGATGGCCCACGTGGGTCGCATGCTGGCCGAGGAGATCGGCGCCGATCCGCAGATCGTGGTGGAAGGCTGCCTGCTGCACGACATCGGCAAGGCGTTGGACCACGAGGTGACGGGCACGCACGTCGAGATCGGCGTCGAGATCTGCAAGCGCTTCAAAGTGCGTCCCGAGGTGATCCACTGCGTGGCCGCGCACCATGAAGACATTCCCATCGCTTCGCCCGAGGCGTTCGTGGTCGCCGCAGCCGACGCCATCTCCGGCGCGCGGCCGGGAGCGCGCCGCGAATCCATCGAGGAGTACTTCAAGCGGCTGCGCGCGCTGGAGGACGTGGCCAAGACGTTCCAGGGCGTGCAGAAGGCCTTCGCCATCAGCGCCGGCCGCGAGATCCGCGTGTACGTCGACACGGGCAAGATCAACGACCTCGAGCAGGAACGGCTCGCCAAGGACATCGCCAAGAAGATCGAGGCGGAACTGACCTACCCCGGGATCATCAAGGTGAACGTGATCCGGGAACGGAGGATCGAGGAGACGGCAAAATGAGTCTTGCATTCTGAGTCTTGAGTCCTGAGTGTTGCGGTTGCACATCTTCGGGACTCAATTTCTGGTGGAAGGAATTATCGATCACGCTATTCCGATAATTTGTACTTCCCACGTAGCTTCACGATGAACGATTCTTTAACGAGCTGATCGAGTAACACCTGAAGCCATTCGCGGTGTTGAGAGGAATTCCAATCGACGCTGATGCGGCTGCCGATGTCCTCCAGTGTGAAGCCGCCATGCACTTCTCTCAATGCATCTATAATGCGGCCACGGAAGATGCGGTTGGGTACGAAGACGGAACCTACCAGGCGGCCGGGCTCTGGTTTTTTCTTTCGTTCATTCTTCTGCATGTTCACTTTGAAGGCTGACTTGCAGAGACCATCTTTCGCCATCGGACAGCTGTGACAGAGAGGATTTGATTTTTTGCATACGGCGGAGCCGAAATCCATCAGCGCAGCGTGCCAGCCGGCGCCCGTGTGCCGCGAGCCCGCTTCGAGCGCGATCCGCAGCGACTGCATGGCGACAGGCAGTAACTCTCTATCCGATTTCTCAAACGTGCCATCCGGCTGATCGGGCCCGACGAAGACGCGGTGCAGGATGCGGCGGATGTTGGTATCGATGCAGGGAGTGGGCAGGTGGAACGCGAAGTTGCGAATCGCCGCGGCGGTGTACGGACCGATGCCTTTGATCGTCAACAGCTGATCCATT
>CAZTYD010000162.1:0-3020 GCA_964618035.1 uncultured Candidatus Peribacteria bacterium | reverse complement strand
CAAGCGGCCGCATCATGATGGGCGGCATCGAGCGCGCGGGCGGCTACATCCAGGGGCCCGAGGGAACGGCCGTGTACGCGAAGGTCGTCTCGATCACCGGCGCGGAGGAGCCGATGCCGAGCTGGTCGTACGCCAGCACCGCCATCGGCCTGCGGCCGATCGCCCGGTTCGTCATCCGGCCCGATGCGCCCGTCACGCTCCGCAACGCGCTCTTCACCGTGCATGCCAACAACCTGCGGATGTCGCCCACCGCCTTCAAGATCGTCGACGATCGGTTCATCTCCGACGGCACCATCCCCCCCGGTCCCGGCCGCACGCCGGTGGAGTACCCGTGCCAGGCGCAGACGATGGCCGGAGATCCGGTGCGCGAGAGCGAGATTTCGGGCGTCTTCCTCGTCTCGTGCCGCGTCGGCATGAACTTCTTCGCCGACCCGAGCGTGGTGGGCGACCTGAAGCTGCTCGGCGAGCTGCTCGACGAACGGACGGTGCAGGGCGCGCCGTCGTCCATCGAGGTCTTCTGGGAGAACCTCTCGGAGAATCTGCCTCTCGGCGCCTTCGGCAGCCACATCGCGTGGAGCGCAGCCGACGACGCGTGGCCCGTGATGTGGATCGATCAGCCGGTGGTCGCCGTTCGATCCCTCCTGGTCGAGAACCCCGTGCGCACGGCGGGCGGCGGTTCCGCCGACGACACGGCCGTGTGCGCCGACGTCCAGCCGCCCATGGGCATCATCTACCCGGGCGGCGGCGGATCCGCGACGGTCACGTTCCGCAACGCGGGGAATCGTACCTGGAAGACCGCCGACGGCTACCGCCTGTCGCAGGTCAACCCGCCGGGCACGAACCTGCCCATGCAGCCGAACCCGCTCCCGCTCGCCGGCGACGTGCCGCCGGGGCAGAGCGCGCGATTCACGGTGGGCTTCGCGGCGCCGAACATCCAGGGCCAGCAGACGTACCAGATCGTGACGCAGATGACGCGCAATGGTATAGCCGTGCCGAGCGACACGTGCCGCGTGCCGGTCACGGTCGGCGTTCCCATTCCCGAGCCGACGAACGACATGGCCATGTGCGCGGGCGTCACGTTCAAGTACAAGAGCGCGTTCGGCGTGTGGATCACGTCCGATTTCATTCCGTCCAACTCCCTCAACTTCGTGATCATGTCGGTGAACATGAAGAACGCGGGCGACACCACGTGGAAGCCGGAGGGCGGGTACAGCTTGGGAGTGACGGGCGTGGATGCCTCACCGTCGATGACCGCGGTGAGTACGCCGGTGCCGCCGAACACGAACAAGATCTTCGAAGGCCAGGTCCTCGTGCCGGTGCAGGCGGGCCCGCACCAGGTGACGGTGCGGATGCGGCGCAGCCCCACCATGAAGTATCCGAACGGGTCCTTCGGCGACACGTGCACGAAGACGCTGACCATCACTCAGTGACCGTCATTCTCGCTCAGGCGGATTGATCTTCTGTACGCGTGCAAGTGCGTCGCGAATGTCGGGGTTGCGCGGATCGTCGATGAGCGCCGCGCGTATCTCCCTCAGCGCGTCGATGCGTCTCCCTTGGGCCGCGTACGCGAGCCCCAGGTTCACGCGGGCGGGGCCGAAGCGCGGGTCGATGGCGAGCGCTTGTTTGTAGAGTGCGATCTCGGCGTCGGCGTGCCCCATCTGCCCCTCGGCCGCGCCCCAGTTGCTCAGGATCTGGACCATCAGGTTCGGCGCGGCATCGAGTGCCGACGCGCGCCGGTACTCCTCGATGGCCGCCGGCCACTCTCCCCGGCGCGCGAAGTAGATGCCCTTGCAGAACGGCGCGAGCGACGATCGCGGGTACAGCGACTCCGCGTACGTGAAGTAGGTAAGCGTGTTCTGCCACAGGAGCGTCTGCCGATACGTCAGCACGCTGCAGAGTGCGAGGAGCGACAGCACCGCGGCCGCGCCTATTCTCTTTTCTCGGAGAGGCCAGCCTTTCACGATGTGCGCCACTGTTGCCGCAAGGGCGATGAAGATGCCGATGGACGGGAAGTACCCGTAGTGGTCCGTACCGGCAGAGATCCCGCCGCCCTCCGCGAACTGCGGGAGCGTGGGCGCAATGGCGAGCAGATAGAAGAGGATGCCGCAGAAGACCGTGCGGTCCCAGCGGCGGCTGCGCCGGACGAGGGGGATCGATACGAGGATGAAAAGCAGAGGAACGCCGTACGCGAGGGAGTTGATCGTGAACGGTCCGTACAGCGGGTACTGCATGCTCAGGCTGTGCGGCACGAGGATCTTCCACGGGTAGAGCAGCAGCGAACGCGGGATCACGAGGAGGAACATGAGCGGGCCTGTCTTGGCGAGCGTGTCCGTCTTTCCGCCGACGGCGATGAGCGCGAAGAGGATGCCGACGGCGAAGAAGGGAATTTTGTCGCGCCAAAAACTTTTCCGGAGAATCACGCGCTCTTCGTACCAGTCGAACAGCAGTAAGAGTGCGGGGAGCGGGAGGATCGTCACTTTGCTGAGGAGGCCGCACGCGTAGAGAATCAGGCTCCAGAGGGACGACGAGCGCGACCGCGTCTCGCGGGCGCGGAGGTACATGAGCATGCTGCCGAGCGCGAACATGGTCGAGAGCACGTCCTTGCGCGTGGCGATCCATGCGACGGTATCCACTTGCATCGGGTGCAGCGCGAAGAAGAGCGCGACGGCCAACGCCAGCCATCGTCTGCGAAATAATCTCTCGCACAAAAAGAGCACGAGTACGGCGTTCACGGCGTGGAGGAGAACGTTCGTCAGGTGGAAGATCATCGGATAGTTCCCGCCCAGCGCATAGTTCAGTTGGTAGCTGAAGAGCGTGAACGGAATGTACAGCTCCGGATCGTACGAGGTGAAGATGGCTCTGAGCGTGTGCGGCGAGATCGCGCGGATGAGCGGGTTATTGAACACGAGCAGCGGGTCGTCCACTTCGATGAAGTCCGCATGGAGAACAGGGCTGTAGAGCGCCACCGTTAGCACAAAGAGGAGGACGGCGAGAATCGTATGGCGACGGGCGAGAGTCAC
>CAZTYD010000161.1:0-3057 GCA_964618035.1 uncultured Candidatus Peribacteria bacterium | reverse complement strand
AGCATTGGTCACTGCGCGCTGGTCGCTGATCGCTCGCTATAGTAAAGAGAAACAGGGACAAAGCCACGTATTATGGCAACAACAGGAATGCCACGCCCGCCCCCGGATCGTTCACCACGATCTGCAACTTGAGCGCCGGATCGTTGGCCCAGTCCATGAACTCCTGCACCTTCTGGTGCAGCGAGCCCTGGGGATCGCTCTCGATGGTCTGCGTGTTCGTGTCGAAGATCATGCTGTTGAACCCGAGTGCTTTGATGCGCTGGAGCGTGAGGGCATGGTTCTTCTCTTGGTTCAGACACTTGAAGAGATCGAGCTGCTGGTCGCCGATGCCGATGATCTCGAGATTACGCGGGATGAAGTACGGGATGAACGTGCCGATGCGATAGAGGTACGGACGATCCGGCATCGTGTCGTGGCGGTTGACGATGATCTGGCTGATGCGATCGTAGTGCTGGATGGTGCGCTCGCGCAGCGCGGCGCCGCTGATCTTTCCCATGGGATACTCGAAGAGATTGCGCTGCTGCTCCCACTGCCACAGGCGCAGCGAGAACACGCTGAGGAGCGAGAGGACGACGAGCCCCGATGCCGTCCACCGGCTCAGTGCGTCGGGCGCGCGCGCGACCAATGCCTCGATACCGACCACTAGCCCCAGGAACATGGCGATGCCGTACCAAGGAATCCCGTTCGCCATGAACATCCACTCCACCAGCAGGAACGTCGTCATGCCCGTGAGCCAGCGCAGCCAGCGGCCCCGCGGCGTCCAGAAGTACGGCAGCAGCAGGAGCAGCGGGAAGAGCAGCAGGATGAAACTCGTCATCACGTAGTAACCGCTCGAATCGAGGTTCAGCACCAGCCGCCACGGCAGCGTGGCGTAGTGCCCGATGCCCTTGTCGAAGCCCCAGTAGCGGTCGAGTTCCTCCACCGAGCCGGACGGTTTGCAGGCGGGGTTACTCAGATCCACCGCGAGATCCGGCGGCAGCGTGCGCACATTGGAACCGGCGGCGCCGGGATGCAGATCGATGCTCGTGGTGAGGTTATTCGGCAGCCCGAGAACGAGCTTGGGAATGATGTTGCCGCTCGCGTAGTTGTTGTACGCGACCCACGGCGCGATGGCGCCGAAGAATCCCAGCACAAACACGCCGAACGACACGCCGAACGTCCGCCACTTCGTGCGGTCCATACCTGTAAACACCAGCAAGCCGAGCCCGACGATGACGCAGGCGAGCATGAACGCATCGTTCGAGATGGGCGAATCGCCGCCGACGATGCGCGCCACGATCCCCTCCGCATTGAATACTCCGCGGTACGTGAACGCCGCGAGCGCGAGGAGCGAGGCCGTGACCGACGCGGCCACGCCGAGCGTAATACCCATGAGCAGCATGCCGAGCGCCATCAGCAGCATGGCGGCCGTCACCTTGATGCCGAACGCCACGCCCGCCAGGAACCCCGCCACGCCCACCCACTTCCACCGGTCGCTGGCCGTCACCTCCTCGCCCGCAGCCGGCGGCGGGAAGAACGCGTGGAACATCGCCAGAATCGCGAGCACGCCCACCGCGAAGAGCGCGTTGTCGATCTTCATGTCGGCGAACGAGAAGTGTCCCACCATCGGCAGTGAGTAGTAGAGCAGCGCCGCCAACAGCCCCCGGTTGCGGCCGAGCCACGTGCGCGCGAAGGCGTACACGGCGAACACCGCCACCACGCCGGCCGTCCAATTGAGGATCATCGCCATGGTCGCGCCGGCGTCGCTGTTGTAGCCGAGCAGGAGGAACCCGAGCGACGTGATGTACTCCCACTGGAAACTCGCCATGGCCGGGATGAACCGACCGTAGCTCACCAGCAGACGCGGCCGGTTGAGGTAGCTGCCCAGATCGTCCCAGCCGATGGGGAACGGCCGGATGACGGTAAGGAAGTTGAACGCGAGGTACGTGATCACCAGCCACAGGAACAGCACGGACGCCCCGTACGACTGCACCTCCACCTCCCACGAGCCCTGGAACAGCGCACGCAGCCAGTAGCGCGTGTGCGTGTACAGCGCCGCCGGGATGAGCACGACGAGCGCCCATCCGGCCGGCTGCACGTAGACGCCGAGGATCGAGAGCAGCCATAGGAGACCGATGAGGCCGAACGTGCCGAGCCCGAGGCTGATGGCCGCCTCGGTGAGCGTGCTCCGCGGGCGCAGTCGCAGGAGCCACAGCATGGCGCGCCCGAGGACGAGTAGTTCGAACAGCAGCAAGAACGACGCCAGCATCTGCGGCAGCACGCGCGTGACAAACGATTCCTGCATGCACGTGGCGCGCATGTCGTAGAGCTCCACCCCTTTGTCGGTCTGACCGATGGATCGCAAGCAGCCGCGGCTCTGCAGATCATCGAAATTCTCGCGCAGCGTCTGCATGGCCTCTTCGCCCACATCCTGGTACACGTCCTGCGTCGGGTTCGCCAGGCGGCCCATGGGGATGCCGTCGATGCTCGAGAGACTGATGGTGGTGAAGAGCAACCACGTCGAGACGAGGAACAACGCCATAACGTGCCACGGCCGCAGCGTGAACCGCAGCACTGTCGACTGCGCGTTCAGCCACTGCACCACCGCGTACACGCCGTACAGCAGCAGAAAAATGATCACGTACGGCAACAGGAGCGACAACCGGACGAACGCATTCGCCAGAAACGGGAAGAACGCCGAGAGGCCGTTGCAGAAGTTCTGCCCCGGTCCGCACGCCGAATCCTTCACCACCACCGTCCGGTCCACGATGCCCAGCACACTATCTGGCAGCAGTGCCTGCAAATGCGTAGAAGCGCCCAGGTACGAGAGGAACGCATACAACCCCCACCCAACCAGCGCGGCGAACAGAACGACGGACAGATTGCGAATCGTCTTCGGATCCATGGACGACATAGTACTGGGGAGGAAGACATTTGCCAAAGACGAGAAGGCAGAAGGCAGTGCACCGGACAGAGCTCCTCTTCTTCCGTCTTCCGTCTTCCATCTCATGTCCTCTACTTCTTTCTTCTCCACTGCGCCTTCTTTCCCCTACAATCGCTCTCCCGCATGCCCCTCGA
>CAZTYD010000160.1:0-3076 GCA_964618035.1 uncultured Candidatus Peribacteria bacterium | reverse complement strand
GACGTAATTCGCGGAGATCTCCACGCGGTACTTGGGCGTGAAGAAGCGGTACTGCCGCGACAGATTTCCGCCCTCCGGCGAGTACAGGTCGGTCTGACGCGCCTTTAATCCGGCAATCATCGTGGTTGCAGCCGCCTCCACATCCTTCTTCTCTTGTAGCAAATCCACCCGCGTGTCCGTGCTGCCTTCGAAACACGGCTCCACGCACTCCGTCAGGTACCGCCGCGATCCGGCATCGTACGGGAGCAGGTTGATCTCGAGGGTGCCTGCGCTGCCATTGAGCTCGGAAAATTCGTACGCGTAGGCGTACTTCTTCCGGTACGGATTGTCGTTCACCGCCACGTCTCCCCACGCCATCGGATACGTGAACGAGAGCGGAATCGACGGATTGGCGAAGGGAATCGCCTGTGCCTGCGGGCCGGCGACTTCGTCGTACGTCTTGGAGGGCTTCGTGGTGTCTTTGGTCTGCAATCGGTAGATCATCTCGGCCATCTGCCCGCGCGTGAGCGGCGCCGTCGTGGACGTGATGGTTTCCGGGAGGGCGTTGCGCTCCGCGAGCGCATCGACGTACAGCTTGTACCAGGGGAAGTACGGGCTCGGCTGCTGCTCCTTCGTGTCCAGGTACGCGTTGGCCATGATCTTCGCCGCCTCGGCCGCGTTGATCGGCAATGCCGGCTTGAACGTGTTGTCGCCGTAGCCGGCAATGAGCCCGGCCCGCACCGCCGCGGACACGTACGGCGCGAACCAATCGGCCCTGCGCACGTCGGAGAACTGCGCGTCCGACACGGTGTCGGTGGGAAGCTGCAGCGCATTCACGACGATCTTCACGAACTCCGCCCGGTTGATGGGTTGGTCGGGATGGAACGTCTCATCGGCGTAGCCGTCGGCGATGCCGTAGCCGCGCACGTACATGATGGCCTGGGAGTGCGGGTGCGTAGCCGGCACGTCTTTGAAGATGACGAACGCCGGTAAGCCGATGGGCACGTCGAGCGCCAGAGCGGGGACGGATGATGCGGCAAGCACGCAGGCGGCGGCGAGGACAGTGGAGAGGAATCGCATAAATAGGAGAGAGTAGGGGAAGTCTAGACCCTAGACCGTGGAGTCTCGACATCTTACCCTTAGGCGGATCGATATTCCATGACATCGAGCATCCTCCTGGCCGGCGCGTACCTGTTACTGAGCCTGGGCAACTGGTACGGCCGCGGCATGTACGATCTCGCCGCGCTCGCGGCGGTGACGGCTGGATTCGCCTTCCTGCTGATCGCCGCATGGCGAGACGCGCGGTCGCGACACCATGCCGACGTACCGGAGCGCCTCCTCCTCATCGGCCTCCTCTTCTGCCTCGCGCTCAACGCGATTCGCCCGCCCGGCATCTACATCGTGTGGCCGCCGTACGCGATCGCGTTCCAAGCGTGGAACGGACTGCTCGCGATCGGGCTCATCGTCCTCTTTCTGCGACCGCATCTGTCGTGGAAGCCGCTCTTCACGGCGGCGATCCTCGCCGCCCTCGTCTTTCGCATCGGCATGCTGTTCGCCTCGCCCTCACCGCGCATCGACGTGTTTGCCGATCTGCAGGAATCGGCGCAGCACCTGCTGCAGGGCCGCAACCCGTACGCCTCGCCCGTGCGCGACGTGTACGGCAGCGCGGAGCCGGTACTTCAGGGCCTCGTGTACCCACCCTCCGTCTTCTATTTCCACGTATTCGCCTACGTCCTGACGCACGACGTGCGCGCCGCATCCATCGCCGCGGAAGCAGTTGCGGCGTGGGGGCTCTGGCTGCTCACGCGCGGGCAGACGCAGCGCCGGCGCCAGCTGGCCGTGCTCCTCCTGCTCTCGCAGCCCGTCTCGCTGTTCGTCCTCGAACAGGCATGGATCGATCCGCTCATTCTCGCCGTACTCGCCGTCTGCCTCCTCTTCCAGGAGCGCTCCGCCCACCGCGCGTCGGCCGCCGCCTTCGGCATCCTGCTGAGCATGAAGCAGTACATGGTCTTCCTCTTTCCGCAGTGGTTTCTGCTGGGGAGGCGCCGAAACGGCTGGACGCCGCGCAGCGTCGTCGCCGATCTCCTGGTCGCCGGCGGCGCGGCGCTGCTCACGTTCCTGCCGTTTCTGCTGTGGGATCCTCGCGCGCTCTGGGAGAACGGCATCCTCTACAACCTCCGCTTCGGCATCTCGGCGAACACGCTCAATTGGGCGGCGTTCCTCTACGACCAGTTCAACATCGTCATCGGCAGCACGGCGAGCCTCTTCGTCGGGTTCATCGCCTCCGTCGCGTCACTCGTCGCCTTCCGTTCTCTCCAGCCCCGCATCGCCTTCCTCTACGCGAGCAGCATCACGCTGTTCGCCCTGTTCCTGCTCGGCGCGCGCGCGTACTGCAACTACTACTACCTGGTGAGCGGCCTCCTCCTCTTCCTCCTGTGCCTCGCCGCCCCGCGCGAGGCGGATGCGCCGAGTGGCGACGGATGACGGCGCGAAGCCGATTTCCTCCCTCCGGCGAACTTCGCTATCCTAGCGACCATGAACGTCGATCCCTTCCGACTCGAAAAAGCGAAGAAGCTCCGCGAACGCGGATGGCAGCCGTACGCAGCCGCGTTCGACCGCACACACACGCTGCGCGAGGCGAGGGATCTGGCCGACGGCATGATCACGAACGTCGCGGGACGCCTGATGCTCTTGCGCGACATGGGCAAGCTCACGTTCGCCACGCTGCAGGACCAGACGGGGCGCCTGCAAATCTGCTTCAAGCAGGATCTGCTCGGCAAGGATGCCTACAAAGATCTCCTGCATATCCTCGACCGCGGCGATTTCATCGGCGCGCACGGCGAGCGGTTCACCACGCAGAAAGGCGAGCCGACGCTGCTCGTGAAGGAGTGGACGATGCTGACGAAATCGCTCAACCAGCCGCCCGAGAAGTGGCACGGCATCGCCGACCAGGAGACGGCGTGGCGTCAGCGCTACTTGGATCTGATGAGCAACGAGGACGTGATGGAGCGCTTCACGCAACGCAGTCTCTTACTGCTCCTGCGGCGCCAGTTCTACTGGAGTCATCAATTCTCCGAAGTGTAGACGCCCGTCCTCG
>CAZTYD010000159.1:0-3104 GCA_964618035.1 uncultured Candidatus Peribacteria bacterium | reverse complement strand
AGGATATCCGCCTCGTCATCGGCAAGGGCGGCGAGACCATCCAGAAGATCACCGGCGAGCTGGGCGTCGAGATCGACATCGAGGACAGCGGCATCATCTTCATCACCACCAGCAACGGCGAAGCCATGAAGAAAGCGCGCGAGTGGATCGAGGGCATCGTGGCCAAGCCGGAGGTGGGCAAGGTGTACCACGCCAAGGTCACGCGGATCATCGACGGCGTGGGCGCCATCGTGGAGTTCCTGCCCGGCAAAGACGGCATGATCCATATTTCCGAGCTGGCCTGGGGCCGCACCGAGAACGTCGAAGACGTGCTGAAGATGGGCCAGGAAGTCGACGTGAAGGTGATCGAGTACGATGCTCAGGAAGGCAAGACGCGCCTGTCGCTCAAGCAGATGACGGCGCCCCCAGAGGGCTACGTGCCGCCGCAGCGCGGCGGGTTCGGCGGGAGGCCGGGAGGCGGCGGGGGACATCGCGGAGGGTTCGGCGGACGGGGACCAAGACGGTAAGAACGAAAAGAGGCCGATGCGAACCATCGGTCTTTTTTTATTTCTTGCATTGTTACAAACTGTGGAGCGGGCGTTCGGCCCGCGGATGGCAATGATTGATCGATAACCGCGCACAGAATGTGCGCTCCCCGAAGGGAGATCAGGCATTCAGGTTGTGTCCTGTTGGGAAAGGGTAGCGGCACGGTTCATCCTCGCCGTTCCATCATCGCATCCAGCGTCGCCATTCCCGTCGCCAGTTCGGCGAAGAACTTCTGCTGATGCTCGTCATCCGCATACGGCGAGAGCGTTGACCATGGGGCGATGTACTGCCCGATCACGCGGTGGAGGCCGGTGATCTCCTCGGCGGCGATGCGATGGGAGCGCCAGTCGAGCGCATGCCGGTCGAACGTCTCCAGCAGGTGCTGCAAGCGCGCGAGAGTGCGGCAGACGGCGTCGAGCAGCAGGTACTCACGCTTGGCGTCGATGGTGTAGAGGTGCGGGTTCTGGCTGTAGAAGTCCGGAATGCCTTCGAGCAGCGTCTGCGCGTGGCGGCAGGCGATGGCGATGTTCTCCCAATCGTGCTCGGCGATGTCCTGGCCGCCCGCCACGTGCTGGATGATGCGGTCGAAATCCTTGCGGATGATGAAGAGGCCCTCACGCGTGTTGTAGAACACGTCCTCGAAGGTGAGCCGGTACACGCGGTCGAGCGTGATCTCCTGGCGGTACGACACGAGTTTGGCGACGAAGATGCCCGAGACGAAGAGCCCCGACAGGCTCTGCAGCGCCGCCACGAGCTTCGCCACGCCGTGCGGCACGAGGTCGCCGTAGCCGACGGTGGTGGAGGTGATGGTGCTGAAGTACAGCGCATTGCCGAATTTCTGCAGTGCCGGCATGCCCTCCAACGCGATGATGCCGTTGCTGCTGCCACGGAAGCTCAGCAGAAAGTAGGCGAAGGCGAAGATCATCACCATGCCGAGCCACACCAGGAGCAGCTGGCGGTACGAGGTGTTCGTGAGCGACTCGATCACCCGCAGGGGGTTCCGGTATCGCCGCCAAGCGCTATTTTGCATCACATAGGCCATCGGCCGTGCATTGTGTGGCTTCTTGCCGGTCTTGGAAAGAATTGTCGCTGGATATTTACACCTCAGGTTTCATCGTAGTATTTTTTCCGCTCCCATCGTCCGTGGAAGCCGGTGGCGCAGTGGTGTTTTTCCCTTCAGATGCTGATGGCGTATCCGGTGAGGCGGGTTTCTTCATGGACGCTGCCGGCGTATTTCCATCCGTCTTGTAGAACCCCGTTCCCTTGAACACCACCGTCGGCGGGCTGATGAGCTTCATCACCATTTTCCCTTTGCAAACAGGGCAGGCGGGCTTGGCCTTGCTGCCGAAGGGGAGCGACTCTTCAAACGTGTGGCCGCAGACGTCGCACTGGAAATCGAAGGTGGGCATAGGGGGTCAGTGTAGCAGGTCTCACGCGGCTTTTGTGTGGATGTGGTCCACTCCCGCTGCTTCTTCGATCAAGTCCTGTCCGGCTGCGCCGAAGATGCCGATGCCTGTCGTGATGCGCGTGACAATGCCGGCGCCGCTCCAGAACACGGTCTTCAGCGAGCGTCGCGTGCGCGCCATGTGGCCGACGAGCGGCGGTACATCCTCCGTCGTTCCATCGACCGTCCGCGCCAGTTTGTCGAAGAGGAGATCCGGCCCTTCGAGCAGGACGCTCGAGACACCGGCAAGATTCTTGAGCCGATCGCCCCGATAATCGCTGCCTGCCCGCGCACGCCACTCGTGCAGCAGCGACTTGTACGATATCAGCCGGTGTTCGTGGAGTGAACATTGCATGGCAGTGGTATGACCCTAACTATCCAGCGACGGAAATGCACAGAAAAACTTGCATTTTTCGTGACAACTAAGTATAACTCAGGCGCTTTGCGCTTACGCGCAGCTCCGCTCTTTCTATTCTCTTGAAAAATGACCGCCCTCAACGGCGGTTATTTTTTTTATCTGAGCGTTCTGCTGATGATCGTTGCGGTCGGAAAAGGAAAAGGGAAAAGGGAAATGGGAAACCGTATATTTCCCTCTGTCCTTTTCCCTTTTCCCTCCTCATCTCCTCTTATCTTGCTACTATCTTCACCATTCCATCTCTTTCTCCTATGCGCAGCCGACTCCGGACCCTCTTCCCGCACCCCTGGCTCCACTACGAGTTCAATGCACGCCAGCGGCAGTGGGTGCTGATTCTCCTCAGCCTCGGACTGAGCGTCTTCGTTTTTCTCGCGAAGCTCACGACCGGCACGCCGCTCGATCTGTTCCTCTGGGGCGGTTCCATGGTCTTCATGGCGATCGTCTGTCCGCCCTCGCTCGGCTCGACGCAGAACGCGTGCGGCAACTGGCTCGACGCGGTCGGTGACGGGACGTGGTTCTCCATCCACATCCTCAGCAACGCCGTGTTCTACTACCTGGTGCTGACCATTGCCCTGTTCCTCGTACGGCTAGTGAACCAGAACGAGAAGGACGTGGAGGCGAGCACGCTGCTGGAGGGGGCGGATAAGGATGAGTGAGGGGATTGAGGGCCCCATCCGCCCCACTCCGCCTGCGGGCTCCGCGGGGCACCTTCCCCCGTCC
>CAZTYD010000158.1:2793-3106 GCA_964618035.1 uncultured Candidatus Peribacteria bacterium | reverse complement strand
AAGCGGCAGCCGCAATGGCAGCGGCGCCCGCTGCGAGAAAACCAGCGCCAACCCACCGCATACACACCTCCACATCCACTGAGAAAAAAGATCGTTCCGCCCGCTCATCCTAAACTATCAGCGGAAACGTGAAAACTATTGCTGAGGGTACGCAATAATCCGGATTCTGAGGATGTTAGGATTCCAGTTTTCCCAGGCGATCCGCAATCTTCCCGAGCTTCTCTTCGGTCTCGGCCAATTTCTGACGCTCCGCGGCCACGAGCTGATGCGGGGCCTTCTCGACGAACTGCTTGTTCGCCAGCTTCGCCGCGAT
>CAZTYD010000158.1:0-2783 GCA_964618035.1 uncultured Candidatus Peribacteria bacterium | reverse complement strand
GCTCTTTCTCTCTGTCGATCAACCCTTCCAGCAGCAGATGGACTTCCACGCCCGACAGGAAGGCGCTCACCACCTCGCCCTGCGGAGCAGATGTCTCCACGTGAAGCTCTCCGATGCGCCCCAAACGCACGATATGTTCCTGCTGAGCTTCCAAGAGCTCTGCGTACTCCGGCGTAACCAGAACCACCGTAGGACGCGTGTCCAGCGGCACTTGGTGATCCGTCCGCAGCTTGCGGATGGCGGTCACGACATCGATGACCACCTGCAGATGATCGAACGCCGGCTGGTTTCTGAACGACTCATCGGCCAACGGCCATTCCTCTTTGATGAGTAACCCCGCATGCTTCGGCTTCACGTGCGACCAGATTTCCTCCGTCACGAACGGGCAGTACGGGTGCAGCAGCTTGAGGATCGTGCGCAGCGCGTGCAGCAGGACCGCGTGATTCGCTTCGCCTTTGCTCAGCTCCAGGTACCAGTCGCAGACGTACTCCCACACGAACGCGTAGAGGCGCTCGCCCACCTCGCTGAGCCGGTACTCTCGCAAGCCGACCGTCACGTCCATCACCACATCCTGCAACGCAGAGAGCAGAGCCTGATCCGCCAGGCTTAACCCCTGCTGATCGAACAGCTCGATCTCGTGCGGATCGATGGCAGCTGCTTCGCACTGCAGGAGGATGAAGCGCGACGCGTTCCACAATTTATTGATGAAGTTGCGGTAGCCGGCGATCTTCTCCTCGTACAGCCTGGAATCCGCCCCCGGGCTCTGCCCCACGATCATCGAGAGACGCAGCGCGTCGGCCCCGTACTTGGCAATCATGTCGAGCGGATCGATCATCGTCTCGGGGTCGGATTTGCTCATCTTGCGTCCGTCGCGCGTACGTACGAGACCGTGGAGGTAGACCGTCTGGAACGGGATCTGCCCCACCGCGTACGTCGTCATCAGGATCATCCGCGCCACCCAGAAGAAGAGGATGTCGTAGCCGGTCTCCATCACCTGCGTGGGGTGGAACCGCTGGAAATCCGGACTCAGTTTCAGCAGATCCGCAAAGGAAATCTGCGGATCCACCGCCAGCTTCGGATCGAGCAAAGTGCTCCACGTCCATAAGGCTGATGAAAACCACGTGTCGAGCGTGTCGGAATCCTGTTCCACCGATCCCCCGCAATCGGGACACTGAGTGATCGGAGATATGCTGACATACTGCCCGCTGTCCGCTGTCCGCTGTCCGCTCGTCTGCCGATCGTGAGCCTCGCCGCACGTCGCGCAGTAATAGACTGGGACTCGGTGTCCCCACCAGATCTGACGGCTGATGCACCAGTCGCGCAGGTTATCGATCCAGTGGAAGTACGTCTTATTGAAACGGTCCGGAATGATCGCAATGTCGCCGGCATGCACGACTTCGTGCATGATCTGCTTCAAGCTCATGGTTCGGCTCCGCTCGCCATGACGAGGCCACGGAACGACCTCTTTGTTCACGTCGATGAACCACTGCAGTTTGATCTGCGGCTCCACCGTGCCGCCGCCACGGCTCGACGTCGCTTTATTGTGTACGTAGTTCTCATCCGTTTTCACTAACAATCCTTTTTCTCTCAGCTTCTCGACGATGAGCGGCCGCGCCTTCTCGATGGGCATGCCGGCAAATTCCCCCGCGATCGGCAGGAGCTTGCCATGGAAATCGATGATCTGTTCGCGCTCCAACCCATGCCGCTCGGCGATCTCGAAGTCCGCCGTATCGTGCCACGGCGTAATGGTCATCACGCCCGTACCGAACGAGGGATCGACAGCCGTGTCTTTGATCACTGTCGCTCTGACAGGTCCATTGATCCAATCCGCCTCGAACGTGTCGCCGTGCTTGTATCGCGCGTAGCGCTCGTCGTCGGGGTGCATCACCACGTACTTGTCGCCGAACTTGGTTTCCGGACGCGCGGTGGAAATCTGGAACGGCCCGTACTGGAACGTGTAGAACGGCACGGTTTCCTCCTTCCATGCGATCTCGTCATCGGAAATAGTCGTCTGCAGCTTGGGATCCCAGTTCACGATGCGGTGGCCGCGGTAGATCAGCCCATCCTCGTACATGCGCTTGAAGATCTCGTTCACCACGCGGTTGAGCGCCGGCTCCAGCGTGTAGCGCTCGCGCGACCAGTCGCAGCTCGATCCCATCTTCCGCACCTGCCCGCGGATGGTGCCGCGGCTCTTGTCCACAAAATTTGCAATCTCTTGGATCAACTTCTCGCGGCCCAATTCCTTGCGCGGGTCTTTCATTCCCTGTTCTTTCAGCAGCTTGATCACCACGTTCTCGGTCGCGATGGCTGCATGGTCGGTACCCGGCACCCACAGCGCTTCTTTCCCCTGCATCCGCGCCGTGCGGATGAAGATGTCCTCCAGCGCCAACATGACCGCGTGGCCCAAATGCAGCTGCCCCGTCGCGTTGGGCGGCGGCATGCTGATGGCAAAGGGCTCCTTGCCGCTCGTCACGTCGGCCGCGAAGGCGCCGGATTCCTCCCACAGCCGGTAGATGTGGTCTTCGACGTCGGTGGCGGAATAGGCTTTGGGGAGCATTGGTGGGGATGGTAGAGGAAAAATATGATCTTCGCAGCTAGGTGCCGTCATCTGCGGCCATTCTTCCCTCGGCATCACGCGTCTGGGCCCCATCCGCCCCTGCGGGGGCACCTTCCCCCGTCCTGCCATCCTCATCATTGAGCAACTGAACGACTGCTCTGTTTCACAAACTCAGAGACCAGCACGGGGAAGGAAACAACTAAGAAATACTTTTAACGGCTCCCTT
>CAZTYD010000157.1:2849-3137 GCA_964618035.1 uncultured Candidatus Peribacteria bacterium | reverse complement strand
GAAGCGCAGCATCCTGCCCGTGCCTCTGGAAGGAGCGATCGTGAATACTCTGGAGCGCCACCCTGATGGTTCCGTGTATTCCATCCTGACCTTCAGAGGACAGAACGTGTACCTGAAATTGGACCAGTGGACGGCCCTCACGGTCCCTTCCGTCACTCTACTGCCGCCACCGCCTTTCAGCGATGGAACGCGGGTGACATCGCTTGCAGACCGGCAAATCACCCTAGTGAATACAGACGGTCGCACCGTACAACGCGAGCAGGAACAGGCCGATCGGCAGCGCGAACA
>CAZTYD010000157.1:0-2839 GCA_964618035.1 uncultured Candidatus Peribacteria bacterium | reverse complement strand
TGGCAATCCCATCAACGTTTTCCGCCTCGCTCAGGGGCCGGTTGGCTCGCTGTTCGCCTCCACGCGCATGCCGATCAATTTCCTCCGTGTCGATCCGCTGACCCGCGATGCGGTACGCCTGGATAGCGATGCTCATCCGCTCGGCAACGGCGAAGTGTATTCCTTCCTGCGGTACGGCCAACGGTTGCTCATGGCCACATATTCCGCCATTGCCAACCTGTTCGCCTACAACCCCGATCTACCCTTCCACCCCGGAACTGATACGCAGGCATCCAATCCCTTCATCCTCACCGTTCCCCCGGAGATCGCATCGCCGCAGTGGCGTCCCACCGCACTGGTGGCGAGCGGGAACCGACTCTATACAGGCTCCACCCCCGGTTACGGCCTCCACGGCGGCTACATTACCGAGATCGATCCCGAGAGCCGCAGCGTGCTCGGCACGTACCAACCGTTCGCAGACCAGAGCGTCTACTCCCTGACCGTCCTGCCCGACGGCAAGCTCGTCGGCGGTACCAGTGCCCTGGGCGGGACCGGTGCGCCGAACGATCCCAATGCGGAGGCACACGTCTTCGTGTGGGATCCTGCAACGAAGCAAGTGACGGCGGACGCCATCCCTGTTCCGGCCGCCGATACCATCAACGACGTGCTCGCCCTACCGAACGGTAAGATCCTCGGCTTCGCCATCGACGTGCAGTACACACTATTCGTCTGGGACCCCGTGACCCACACGGTGATCCACCGGGCTACCGTTCCGTTCCTGCCGTACATCCACAACGCCATCGCTCTCGGCCCAGGGAACAAGGCGTACGGATTATTCCTCCCGCATCCCAACTACAATGTTGGCGGCATCTTCTCTGTCGACCTCTCGACGTACGAGACGTCGGTTACCGAGTACGCGCCTGGTGTCTCCGGCGGTTTCGCGCTGGCGAACAACTCAATATTCTTCACCTCCAATTCCAGCATCGTGCAGTACATCCTGCCGTGAGAGCCTGACTCCGCCATCAACATTCTGCCCTTCCTGCTCTCCACTCTAATCGGCGCCTTTTCTCCCCAACACCACAAACACCGTCCGCCACAGCACCCACACATCCAGCAATATCGACCATTCCTCGATGTACTGCAGATCCAATCGCACTTCATCTTCGAACGGCAGATCCGATCTCCCGGCCACCTGCGACAAGCCCGTGATGCCCGGCTTGACCGCGAACACGCGCCGCTGCTCGGGGCTGTAGCGATCGACTTCCGCCGGCAGGTGCGGCCGCGGCCCGACAAGCGACATGTGGCCCACGAGTACGTTGAGCAGCTGCGGCAGTTCGTCCAACGACCAGCGGCGGAGGAAGCGGCCCACGCGCGTGACGCGCGGATCGTTCTTGATCTTGAACAGCGGCCCGTCGCGCCGGTGGTTGAGCGACAGCAGTTCCTCCTTCCGCGTGTCGGCGTCGGGGGTCATCGAACGGAACTTGAGGAGGGGAACCATGGTGCGTCCGTACTGCCCCACTCGCTGCGAACGATAGAGCAGCGGCCAGCCGCTATCGAGCAAGACGCAGAGCGATAGCAGCAGGAAAAACGGGCTGAGGACGACGAGCATCAGCACGCTCACGACGATGTCGAAGAGGCGCTTGAAGATGCGCCCCCATCCGTCGAGCGGCGTGGGGCGGAAGCGCATGAGCGGCAGCAGGCCCAGCCGGTCGACCTCCAGCATGTGCGGCACATCGGCCAATACGGGAGGCAAAAATCCATACCCGATGTGGTGCGAGCGGCAGTACTCGATGAGTGC
Organism: uncultured Candidatus Peribacteria bacterium; assembly: GCA_964618035.1. Classification (GTDB taxonomy): domain Bacteria; phylum Patescibacteriota; class Gracilibacteria; order Peribacterales; family Peribacteraceae; genus JAQBQQ01. The sequence continues at coordinate 1,062 of CAZTYD010000157.1, read as the reverse complement.
GATGGTGCTCTCGCTCTGCGGATGCGGATCCGTCTGCAGCACGAGATCGATGAACCCGCTCGGCGCCAGCTTCTGCAGGCCCGGCAAATCGCGCGCGTGGCCGAGGTACGCGTAGTGGTAGTCGCTGAGGAGCGTCTCGTTCGCGATGCCCTGGAGGGGCTGCGCGCCCACCGACACCACCGTCTGGCGTCCGATGCCTTCCTGCAACAGCGACCGCTGCAAGAGGAGCAGTACCATCCGCGCCAGCGACACGAAGAAAATGATGAGCAGCACGCTGTGCAAAAGCAGCGCGCGCGAGAAGAAGAGCTCCTTGAGAATGAGGAAGTACCACGCGATCACGAGCCCCACCCAGAAGAGCGCCACGACCATGATCCGCCCCACCTCCGCCCACGCGCCAAAGGTCGATCGCAGCGTATAGAGCCCCAGCAGCGACGCAAGCAACAAGTACGTGAACATCCCCGGCACCACGAACGTCGACACATAGTAGCCGATGGGCGGCAGAGTGTGCGCCGGCTCGAGCAACTGAACACCCGGCAGCAGATCCACGTTCGCCTCGCGCAGCCGGAAACTGAGCAGCAACGCCGCCATCACCGCCAGCATGTCCAGCGGCAAACGGGCGACGCCGAAGAGAGCATCTAATTTTTGCATGGACAAAGTGTACAAGAGAAAACCTCCCAAAAACCAAGATCCAACTCACAAGTAAAACCCAAGGCCCCAAGACTCCAAACCCCAAACAAACCCCAAAAACCAACTTGGGATTTGGAGCCTTGGGATCTTGGGATTTTTGGCTATTGGGCCTTGGGATCTTGGGATTTTTAGCTATTGGGCCTTGGGATCTTGGGATTTTTGGTTATTGGTCTTGGGCCTTGTCCTGCCACTGCTTCCTCCTAGGGCATTGCCATATTTACTCTAAATACCCAATCACCCTCTCCGCCACCTGATCAATGCCCAAGGAATTCTTCACCAGATATTCCTTCGCCCCGCATTCCAAGCAACGATGCTTGAATTCGTCGTTGTGGAAGTGCGTGAGCACGAGGACGGGGAAATCGTACGATTGTGCGC
>CAZTYD010000156.1:0-3178 GCA_964618035.1 uncultured Candidatus Peribacteria bacterium | reverse complement strand
CTGACCGGCGCACCGGGCAGGGAAGCGGCTGATGAGCTAAATGGCTACGACTCTATTGAAATTCGATGGTGAGACAAGATGAAGTCAAAGACATCTCAGTTATATTTTACCATAAAATAATTAGGAGATACCGCAAACATCCTGTACGCTTCCGCCAATGAACGATACAGGCGTAACGCCAACATCCACCAGTTTCCAGAATCTCGGTATTAATCCCCGCATCCTGGACATCGTCACTCGCATGAACTTCACGAGTCCGACGCCCATTCAGCATCAGGCCATTCCGCCGGCGCTGAGCGGGAAGGACGTGGTCGGCATCGCGCAGACCGGCACGGGGAAGACGCTCGCGTTCGGCATTCCCATGCTGCAGAGCATTCTGGAGAAGGGCGGGCGCGGGTTGGTCATCCTGCCCACGCGCGAGCTGGCGCATCAGGTGGACGAGACGCTGCGCAAGTTCGGCCCGGCGTTGGGGATCGAGTCGGCCGTGTTCATCGGCGGAGCCTCCATGTACCAGCAGAAGCAGATGCTCAAGCGCAATCCGAAGATCCTCGTGGCCACGCCGGGGCGCTTGATGGATCACCTGCAGCAGGGAACGGTGACGCTGCGCGAAGTGAACATCCTGGTGCTGGACGAGGCCGACCGCATGTTCGACATGGGCTTCGCTCCCGCCATCCAGCGCATCATCAAGCAGATTCCGTCCGAACGGCAGACGATGCTGTTCTCGGCCACCATGCCGCACGCCATCATGCAGCTGGCCGGCGCGCACATGAAGATGCCGCTGCGCATCGAGGTGGCGCCGCAGGGCACCACGGCGGATCGCGTGGAACAGGAGCTGATCATGGTGCGCAAAGAGGAGAAGATCCGGCTGCTCGAGTCGATCCTGGGCACCGTCAAGGGAACGGTGCTCGTGTTCTCGCGCACGAAGCACGGCGCCAAGAAGATCGCGCGCAGCGTGAAATCCATGGGCCACACGGTGAGCGAGCTGCACGCGAACAAATCGCTCAACCAGCGCAAGGAAGCTCTGGAAGGATTCAAGCGCGGACGCTACCGCGTGCTCATCGCAACCGACATCGCCGCGCGAGGCATCGACGTGAAGGAGATCGAACTCGTCATCAACTACGATCTGCCGGACAATCCGGAAGATTACGTGCACCGCATCGGCCGCACGGGGCGCGCGGGGCTCGCCGGGCGCGCGGTGTCGTTCGCCACGCCGGATCAGCAGGGAGAGATCCGCAGCATCGAGCGCCTCGTCCGCACGACCATCAAGCGCGCCGCGCTGCCGTCGAACCTGCCCCCGCCGCGACGCGTCGAAGAGCCGGGCGTGCCGGCCGGCCGGTCGAACTACGTGCCGCGCGCGGACGCTCCGCGACCGCCGCAGCGCCAACGGAGATCCGTCCCGCCGTCGCACCCGCGTCATCAGCGCGGGAACGTGCCGGAGCGGCGAGGAGGCGGCTTCGCGCGTGGACGCGGCGCCTTCCGATCGCGGGTGAACCCCGAGAAGCTCGGCGGCATGCAGGAGCAGAGCTTCCAGGATCCGCTGTAGGGGGATCGATGATTGATAATCTTCGACGGTTGATTGATGATGGAAGCTGTTGAAAATTGGAAATACCCGTAAATTTTCAATTCTCCATTCTCCATTCTCAATTTCCTGCATGTACTGCACCGTCCTCGCGGCGTCGAAATCCGGCGGCATCGGCAACGGCCTGACGTACGATGCCGGCGATTTGCCCGTGCGGCCGGGGCTGCTCGTCCGCGTGCCGCTGAGGAACAAGCTGGTCGAGGCGATCGTGGTGAGCGTCCAGCGTGAGCAACCCGACTCCGAGTACGATCTCAAGAGCGTGCAGAGCATCTTCCATCCGGTTCCGCTCCTCAGCGAGGAGCAGATCGCGACCGTTCGGTGGATGGCGGAGTACTACCTGACGACGCTGCGGCAGGCGCTTGGCGTGTGGCTGCCGGCGCCGCCGTGGATCAAGCTGCTGCCGAGGAAGAGCAGGTTCTACCGCTCGACGCAGAAGACCCCGGCTCCGCGCGGCAAGAAGCAGCAGGTGGTACTCGAAGTGTTGCACGGACGCGAGTGGATGGCGGAGGAGGATCTCCTCCGCGAGACGGACAGCGCGAAGGCGACGCTGCGCGGCCTCGTGGCGAAGGGCTTCGTCGAGGAGGAATCGCGCGAGCCCTCGAGCGCGCACGGTCCGCATCACGCGGTCCACTTGAAGCAGCTGCCCGTGCTCACGTCGGCGCAGCAGAAAGTGGAGTCGGCGATGCGCCAGGATCCCCGTCCGTCGCTGCTGTTCGGCGTCACGGGTTCCGGCAAGACCGAGATCTACGCGCAGCTGGTGGCCGACGCGATCAAGGCAGGCAAGCAAGCCATCGTCCTCGTGCCGGAGATCCTGCTGACGGAGCATAGCATCCACCGGTACCAAGCCCTGCTCGATCGCGACCGCATCGCCGTCATCCATAGCAGATTGACCGTCGCGGCGCGGCGCGCCCTGTGGCAGCGCGTGCATCGCGGCGAGATCGGTCTGGTGCTCGGGTCGCGCAGCGCGCTCTTTGCGCCGGCGCAGAAACTTGGCGTGGTGATTATCGACGAGGAGCATGAGTGGACGTACAAGAACGAACAGACGCCGCGCTACCATGCGCGCGAGGTGGCCGAGGAGCTCTGCAGGCAGTTCGGCGCCAAGCTGATCCTCGGCACGGCGACGCCGTCGCTCGAGGCGTGGGCGCGCGCGAAGGAAGGCCGCTACCACATCGATCGCCTGCCGGATCGGTACCGCGAGCAATCGCTGCCCGACGTGCGCATCGTCGATCTCGCGCAGGTGAACTTCGGCACGATGTACCCGTTCTCCCCTCCCCTGCTCGACGCCATCGAGGAGCGGCTGCGGCGCGGCGAGCAATCGGTCCTGTTCCTCAACCGCCGCGGCATCGCGACCTCCATCCTCTGCCTGCAGTGCCGGCGGCGCATCGTGTCGCCGGAATCGCAGCTGCCGTTCACCGTGCACCTGTCGCGGCAGGGGCGGCCGTACCTGCTGGACCACACATCGGGCCTCGTGGCAGACGTGCCGAGTCTCTGCCCGCACTGCCAGAGTCCGCGCCTGCTGGCGGTGGGGGCGGGCACGCAGAAAGTGGAGGATCTGCTGCAGCGGAAGTTTCCGCGCGCGCGCATCCTGCGCGCCGATGC
>CAZTYD010000155.1:0-3211 GCA_964618035.1 uncultured Candidatus Peribacteria bacterium | reverse complement strand
TTCGACATCCGACATTCGTAGCACGAAATGGAGGCAGCGGTGTTCCTGATAGTCCTCGGCATCGGCGTCGCGGGGTTCTTCCTCCATGCATGGGAAGACAGCGCGGTGATGATGACCGCATGGGTGCTGGCAGCCGCGTGCATTCCACGCATCAATTCAGTTTATCCGGCATCGGGAAAATGAAAGGATCGAACAGATGCCTCCCCACCTGCTCGAACTGATCGTGTATATGATGTGCGTAGTCCACGAAGGTGGATTCCGATGAATCGGGAGCCCTGCCGAGCAACAACTGGATCTTGGCCCTGTATGCTTCCCAGGATTTCTGGCGATTCCTCTCTGCGAGGAACAGAGTATCAACGTCGACGACAGTGGCGACCGCCACCTGTTTGAAGTCGCACAGCTCTCTGATGAAAGGACGCAGGTATTCCATCTTCCTCTGCAATTCCTGCTGTACTCTCCCGATTTGCTCGATTACCGTCATCGGCGACATCACATCCAGCTGTACAAGCTGCAAATCCACCGCCACGCGTTCGGGGGAGACACGCCCGCTCCCGAGGCGCCAGGCTTCCGCTGCATCCCGCTGAAGCTGCCAAATACTGGGCTTTGCCATCGTTATTACACTCTATAAAATCTTATTTACTATTGTCAAATATTCATCGCGGATTGGATGGGGATTTTCCGGTGATATGACGCTACCCTGCGCACATGCATCCCCGTTCCATCGTCATCCTCGATTTCGGCGGCCAGTACGCCCACCTCATCGCCCGCCGCGTGCGGCAGTGCGGTGCGTATTCCGAGATCCTGCCGCCGGAAACGCCGGCGGATCAGTTGGGCACCGCCGCCGGCATCATCCTCTCCGGCGGGCCGCAGAGCGTGTACGACGCCGGCAGCCCGCAAGCCGATCCACGGATATTACAGCTCGGCATTCCGGTGCTGGGCCTGTGCTACGGGCTCCACTGGATGACGCAGACGCTCGGCGGCACGGTGAAGGGCGGACATGTGAAAGAGTACGGCAAGACGCTGATCAGCATCGAGAACGGCGGCGGCGCGCTGCTGCAGGATTGCGGCGGCGCGTGCACCGTGTGGATGTCGCACGGCGACGAGGCCGCGGCGTTGCCGCCGGGATTCGCGCGCATCGCCTCGTCGGACACCTGCCGCAACGCCGCGTTCGCGGATGAGTCGCGCCGGCTCTTCGCGCTGCAGTTCCACCCGGAAGTGACGCACTCCGAGCACGGTTTCGACATGCTCCGGCGCTTCGTGGCGCTGTGCGACGCCGCGCCGTGGGCGATCGACAACTACGCGGAGCACGTGGGCAACCAGGTGAAACGGGAGGTGAACGACCGCAGAGTGTTCATGCTCGTCTCGGGCGGCGTCGATTCCACCGTCGCGTTCACGCTGCTGAATCGGGTGCTGGGGAAGGAGCGCGTGCAAGGCTTGCTGGTCGACACGGGATTGATGCGCAAGGACGAAGTGATGATGATCAAAGCGGCCTTCGACCACCTGGGCATCGACAATCTGCGCGTGGTCGACGCATCCGAAGAATTCTTCGCCAACCTGCGGGGCGTCTACGATCCGGAGGAGAAGCGCCGCATCATCGGCGACACGTTCCTCGCCGTGCAGAAGCGCGTGAGCGAGGAGATGGATCTGCGCGTGGAAGATGGTTGGATGCTAGGCCAGGGCACGATCTACCCCGATACGATCGAGACCGGCGGCACCAGGCATGCCGACAAGATCAAGACGCACCACAACCGCGTCGATGCCATCCAGCAGATGATCGAGAGAGGCCTTGTCATCGAGCCGCTGAAGGAGCTCTACAAAGACGAGGTACGCGCGCTGGGGGAAGAATTGGGCCTGCCGCACGATCTGGTCTGGCGGCACCCGTTCCCCGGGCCGGGGCTGGGCGTGCGTATTCTTTGCCTGCCGCAAGAGCGAGCAGCAGACAGCGAGCAGCAAGCAGCGATCGAGGGCGTTCCCGCCGCGGTGCTGCCGATCAAGTCGGTGGGCGTGCAGGGCGACGGGCGAACGTACCGGCAGGCCGTGGCCCTCTTCGACACCGGCCGCGTACCGACCGCCGAGCACTGGCGACTCGCCACCACCATCCCCAATACGCATCGTGCGTTCAATCGGGTGCTGCTCTGTACGTCGCATGCGGAGCCGGTACATTTCACACTGACGCCAGGATTTCTCACGAAAGAGCGTGCGGATCTGCTGCGCGAGGCCGATGCCATCGTGTACGATGAGATGCAGAGAGCGGGATTGTACGAACAGATCTGGCAGTTCCCGGTCGTCTTGCTCCCGTTCGGCACGCAGCCGGGCGGCCAGTCCGTCGTCCTGCGCCCCATCAGCTCCGTCGATGCGATGTCGGTGGATGCCTTCCCTCTGCCCAGTGATGCAACGAAGCGCATGACGGAGCGGATCATGACTCTCCCGGGCATCGATGCAGTCTTTCTGGATCTGACCAATAAGCCGCCGGCGACGATTGAGTGGGAATGAGGGGGGGTGAGCGGACAGAGATCAGAAGACAGAGGACAGCGATAAGCGGGTAGCGGTAAGCGGATAGCAATAAGCGATGAGAAAACAACCCACATAAACAAAACATGGGCGGAACCCACCGCCCACCTTCGCGTGCGCGCTCCGGTGGGCAGGCCACGATGCAGAAGCGGGCTTGCCGGCCGTAGTCCGCAGACGAAGGCCGGTGCGTTTCTTTCTGGTTCTCTTTCTTGTCGGGGTAGACAAGAAAGAGAACACCTGTGCTTTCGAAAGATGTTTGAGTGGGATTGTGTAGGAGATACCAGCAACTAGAATACTGCCGGACTTGTGGGAGAATGGCTGAGTTCTGATGGAAAACAGTACGAGCCTGATCGCAGAAGCCCTTCGAGACGCGCGGAGCCTGTCCTGAGTTCGTCGAAGGGGGCTCCTCAGGGTGACGAAAAGCGCGGGCCGAAGGCCCGCTCTCCAGTCAACTCCCGATCATCCTGACCCCTTGGGCACACATCGCGTCTGGTCTACACTACCAACCTCATGAGCCCGCATGCTCCTCCTCTCGAGGAGGCAGAGATCCAACGGCTTGTTCTGGCTGCGCAGGACGGAGACACCGAGGCCTTCGGCCGCGTGTACGACCATTACTTCCTGTCCGTGTACCGCTACACGGCATTCCGCGCGCCGCCCGAAATCGTGGAGGATCTCGTGGCCGATGTCTTCGTGAAGGCAT
>CAZTYD010000154.1:0-3234 GCA_964618035.1 uncultured Candidatus Peribacteria bacterium | reverse complement strand
GTCGTCATTGTCGGCGCCGGCCACGTCGGTGAAGCGCGTCTTCACCTGCTTGGCATCGGCCACGCGCGCGCGCGACTTGCCGAACGAGAGGGCGGTGGATTGGCTGCGCGCGATGCCGCGGAACAGCCACACCACGCCCACGATGATCAGCAGGAAGAAGATGAGATCCGGCAGGATCTGGTAGAACTGGTTCGCCGCCTCGCGGTTCTCCACTTCCACCACCGTGGCGTTCTTCGGATCGTTCCAGCCCAACTCGCTCACCGTCTCTCCCGCCTCTTTGTACGACTGGAACACCTGGCCGTTCTTGGCCGTCGCGTACACTTTATTGCCGCGAATGAGGATCTTCTGGTACTCGCTGCGCGCGTACCCTTGCGTGATCTGGCTGATGGGCACCTCCTGCGCCGAGGAGAACTGCTGCTCGCGCTCGCGCTCCGGGTTCGTGAGGAACATGAACGACAGCAGAATGAGCGAGCACAGGAAGAGCAGCGTCCAGAGCCATTGCTGGCGGTTGCGCTGCGGTGGTCGGTAGGGAGTGTTCATAGGATGAAAGAGTAGCAACGATCCCCCGGCGGGTCACGGGGTTGTGACGGACGGAAGATTTCAAGATTGCAAGACTGCAAGATTGCAAAGAAGGCACAAGGGAAGAGCTCTTGGGTTTTTGTTTGCAATCTTGCAGTCTTGCAATCTTGGATCCTTCAGCCACTCCTCCTGTTCCCTCTCAACTAGCTCTCCACTACACTTCTTGCATCTATGAAACCCTCCGCTCGCCACTGGACGACCGAGACCTGGTTCTACCTGGGATTCGTCGTTATCCTCGCCTTCTTCACCTACTTCTACGGGTACAACCGGCCCAAGGCCGTCTTCTGGGACGAGAACTACCACATCGCCAGCGCGCAGAAGTACCTGCACGGCGTGTACTTCATGGAGCCGCACCCGCCGCTGGGCAAACTGCTGATCGCGGCGGGCGAGAAGATCTTCCACACGAACGCGAAGACGGATCAGTTCCTCGGCACCGACTACGGACGCGATTTCAACGGGATCGACTTCACCGGGTACCGCTTCTTCTCGGCGTTCCTCGGATGGATGACGGCGCCCCTGCTGTTCCTCATCTTCTTCCTGATCACGCGGAACGGACTGCAGGCGACGCTGCTGAGCTTCCTGTACGTGTTTGACAACGCGCTCATCGTGCACTTGCGCGGCGCCATGCTCGAAGGGCCGCTCGTCTTCTTCGTGTCGCTCACCATCCTCGCCTTTTTCCTGCTGTTCGAGCCCGCCGTGCGCGCGCGCACGAAGTCCTTCCTGGCTGCGTCGGCCCTCATGGGCATCGCGTTCGGGTGCGTGCTGACGACGAAAGTGACCGGGCTCATTTTAGTGCTGATGCTGCCGGTGGTTGCGATGTCGCTGTACCCGGACTGGCGGCGCCTGTGGCAATTCACGCTGGCGGCGGTACTGCCGTTCCTGCTCGTGTACTGCGGCGTGTGGTACATCCACTTCGCGCTCGGCCGCACCCTCAACCCGTCGCTGCCCGACAGCGGCTACTACCAGGCTTCGCCGGCGTACAAGCAGATCCTCCAGCAGAAGAAGACGCGCTCGCTGGCGTCCTTCCCGACCATGATGGTCGATTCGTGGAAGTTCGTGGGCCACTACGAGCGCGGCGCGCCGCGACTCGATCTGTGTAAGCCGGACGAAAACGGCAGCCTGCCGCTCTTCTGGCCGCTGGGCGCGCGGTCCATCAACTACCGGTGGGAGCAGGTTCCCGGCTCGTCGCTGTACCGCTACCTGTACCTGCAGGCGAATCCGGCGGTGTGGTGGGGCGGGCTCCTCGCCGTGTTCCTCTCGGCGGCCCTGCTCGCGAGCGGCGTCATCGCGCCGCCGCGCGAGAAGCTGAAACACCCGCTCATGATGGCGTTCTTCACCGCGCTCTACGTCGCGTACATGATCGCCGTGAGCCGCATCGAGCGCGTGCTCTACCTGTACCACTACTTCATCCCGCTCCTCTTCTCGTTCGTCCTCTTCGCGTACGTCGTCGTGAATATCCAGCGCGTCGGCAAGCGCGTGGTGAGCGAGGAGCAGCGGAGCCTGGGGCTCATGGTCTTCGCGAGCATCGTCGTCATCGTCTTCCAGGTGTACCGCCCGTTCTCGTACTACGAACCCATCAGCGACGCGCAGGTGCGGAGCCGCGCCATCTTCCCCCTCTGGGAACTCACGTGCGTGCGATGCCAGAAGACGAGTTTACTGGTAGTACCTAAGAGATAAGGATCCAAGATTGCAAGACTGCAAGATTGCAAATCCTTCGCTCACCGTCGTGGTGAGGCACGAGCCATAGTGAGCCTCGAACCAAGGAGACTTGGCGTCTTGGATTTTCTCTTGAAATCTTGCAGTCCTGCAATCTTGCAATCTTCGTCTCTACGCTGTTGCCTCCTCCATCGCTGCCACGCGCTGCTTCTGCGAGCGCTTCAGCTCGCGCAGTTCGCGGAACATGCGCAGGATCACCGTCGGCTTGGCACCGGTGGGCTGGCCGTACAGGCGGGGGTAGTGCGGCACGCCCACCTCGCTCCACGCGATCTTGCGCTCCGAGAGGCGCAGGAAGAGCTCGGCATTGAAGAGCGCGCCGGAGGAGTGCTGCGGGCGGATGAACTGCCAGATGGATGTTTCGTACGCCTTGAGCGCGCAGTTGAGATCGCGCACGCGGATGCCGAGCGTGAAGCGGATGAGCGCATTGTAGAGCCGCGCGTTGAGAATGCGGATGAACGTGTCCGCGCGCTTCCGGCGGTAGCCCGCCACGAAGGCAGTACCGCGCAGCGCTGGCAGCAGGAGCCCGATGTCCGACGCGTGGAACTGGCCGTCGCTGTCCATGAAGACCGTCACCTCCTTGGCCGCCACGTCGGCGCCGGAGCGCAGCGCGGCTCCGTAGCCGCGGTTGTTCATGTGCGTCACCACGCGCAGGCGGGGCAGCTCGCCCTCGAGCCGGTCGAGAATCACGCCCGTGCCGTCGGTGGATCCGTCGTTGACCACGATGATCTCGGCGTCGATACCCTCCTTCGCGAACCACGCGTCGGCCTCGCGCACGGTGCGTTCGATATTCGCCTCTTCGTTGAGGCACGGCAGAACCAGGGAGACGGTCATCGGCGGCATGATAGTGAAGAGAGAGACGCTGGGCGAGGAAAGTTCTTACCGATGATCATTCGTCCATTTCCTCACCATTCAATGCGCGCGGCGACCGCAACGGTTTGC
>CAZTYD010000153.1:1723-3260 GCA_964618035.1 uncultured Candidatus Peribacteria bacterium | reverse complement strand
GACGCCGCGACGCGCCACACCATCTTCCTCCTTCTCGCGGCCTCATTCCTGCTGGCGCAGTTCCTGTTCCTCTCGCAGTTCTACCGGCACTTCCTCTACGTGATCGTCGTGACCGACCGGCGCGTGCACCGCATCAAGAAAACGCTCCTCACCACCGATGAGCACGAGACGATCGACCTCTGGGTGCTCCAGGACATCCACAAGCACCAGCGCGGCTTCTTCCAGACGCTGCTCGGCTTCGGCACGCTGGAGCTCGAGGCGAACAACAGCGTCCTCCACCTGCATTTCATGCCGCACATCGACCGCAACTACCAAGCGTTGGTACGATTGCGCGAGCAGGCGCGGGAGGGAATGATGCTGGAAGAAGCGCCGACGACAGATACCCCGACGCGGGAAGAGACGGTACACTCCAGCCCGCATGAAACTCCCGGCGGATCCTCCTGAGGCGATGAAGGAAGCACTGGGCGAACTCCGCCGAGGCGGCGTCATCGCCCACGCCACCGAGACGTGCTACGGCCTCGCGTGCGACCTGACGAACAGAGAAGCGGTCGAGAAACTCTTCGCCATTAAGCGGCGGCCAAAAACCCAGGCGGTGAGCGCGCTCTTCGCGTCTGTCGACGAGGCCAAGCAGTACGTCGAGTGGCCGGACACGGCGGAAGAGCTCGCGCGGAAATTCCTCCCCGGCCCGCTCACGATGATCTTGAAGATACGCACCGACGCGCCGCATCAATTGTTCGTCACGCCGGACGGCGGCGACACCATCGGCATTCGCATTTCATCGCACCCGTTCACGATGCAACTGGCGCGCGCGTACGGGCTGCCGCTCAGCACCACGTCGGCGAACATTCACGGACAGGCGAATCCGTATTCGATGGAAGACCTTCAGGAGCAGTTTGGGCCCGCGTCGGTACAGCCGGACCTGCTGATCGATGGCGGCACACTGACGGAGGAAGCGCCCTCGACGATCGTGGATCTGACGGGAAGGGAGATGGTGATCATTCGTCGCGGATCACTGGCGCTGTAGCGATTCTTGATTGTCGCAACCACACACGGAAAATACTTCCTCAATTTTTTGACGTGGGATTTTTTCCGTCCATGATGAACGCGGTTTTGTTTCCTTCTCCTTTCTCTCATGAACAGCGCAGAATTTGACACCGCAGCCGTGGAACGGATCGATACGCAATCAATTACTCCTGAAATGGTCGATGCCGTTATGGCCGAACTTGCCGCGGAAGCGGAGAAGATTAATCAGGAAGTGCAGGCCGCGATGGCGGCGTAAGCAGTGGATAGATTACGAAACAGGACCTCGAACGAGGTCCTTTTCTTTATCCTTTTTGTACTGTTCCCGCCATCCTGGTCGCTCTAAGCTGAAACCATGCACTGCCCCAGCTGCCACTCGCCGGACACCGCCGTGGTCGACTCGCGCATCGCGGAGGAAGGGCGCACCGTGCGCCGCCGCCGCGAGTGCACCAAGTGCCAGCACCGGTTCACCACGTTCGAGCGCGTTCAGCTCCGCGAGCTGGTGGTGGTCAAGCGC
>CAZTYD010000153.1:0-1713 GCA_964618035.1 uncultured Candidatus Peribacteria bacterium | reverse complement strand
CACGTTCGAGCGACAGGAAGTATCGGCACTCATCGTGGTCAAGCGCGATGGCACGCGCGAGCCGTACAGCCGCGCCAAGCTGGAGCGCGGCATCTGGATCGCCTGCACCAAGCGGCCGGTAAGCCAGGAACAGATCGATCACCTGCTGACGAGGCTCGAAGACCGCTGGGGCGCGAGCAAGAAGGAAGTGTCGAGCTCCACCATCGGCCAGGACGTGATGAAGGAACTCAAGGGCATCGACCAGGTCGCCTACATCCGCTTCGCGTCGGTGCACCGGGAATTTAAGGACGTGGAGGAATTCAAGGAGGAGCTGGGAAAATTGTTTAAGTGAAGCGCAAGGTGCCGTGCTCGCCCCGCTCCTTTTTGACAAGTATCGTTGGCACTGCATACTCGCCGCATGATCGAACGTCCTGATGAACATGCCCGAGAGGAAGGACCGTCGAGGCGTGAGTTTCTCAAGTTTGTCCTCGCGGGCATCGGAGGCGTATCGCTCTCCACCCGCGCTGCCGCTGCCGACGCGACGGGACACGAATCATCGCGATCAGCCGACGGGTACGGCATCCTGCACCCGGACGGCATTGAGCGCTACGCCCGGCAGATTGCCGAGATCGACCAGGAACTCGCGCCACTGCGCGCTCATTTCACCATGTGGAAACAGATACTGGATACGACCGAGGATGAAGACAGGCAGGAGGGCATCCGCGTGATACTGCGGAACATCAGGGATCGCGGAAAGGAGCTGGAGAATCGTCGCCAGTGCCTGATCAGATGGATGGAAGTGGGCGGGGCCATCGGCGTGTAGAAGCGACGTCTCAGGACCCATATCTCCGTAGCCGCGATTCGTTGTCGCGGCGATTGAAAAGATTCATCGACATCCGCGGCGGTAACGAACCGCCGCTACGGGGATGCGGTTTTCCGCTAGCACTTGACCATCTCCTCGCTCTATACTCTCGCCACTATGCTACGAACCCACACTTGCGGCGAGCTCCGCAACTCCCACGTCGGCCAGACCGTCACCCTCTGCGGCTGGGTGCACCGGCGGCGCGACCATGGAGGGCTCATTTTCATCGATTCGCGCGACCGCTACGGGATGACGCAGATCGTGATCAAGCCGGAGGACAAAAACGTATTCTCGCAGGCCGAAAAAGTGCGCCCTGAGTGGGTACTGAAAGTGGAAGGAGCCGTGAGCAAGCGCCAAACGGGAGCCGAGCGGGAAGACAACCCGACGGGAATGATCGAAGTAGCCGTGTCGAGCATCAACGTCCTGAATGAATCCGACACGCCGCCCTTCGAGATCGATGCTTCGACAGGCTCAGCATGACAGGCAAAGGAGGTGAACGAGGAATTGCGGCTGGAGTTCCGCTACCTGGACCTGCGCCGCGAACGGATGAAGAGGAATCTGCTGCTGCGCCATCGGTTTCTGCAGCTCACGCGCCGGTTCTTCTACGACCGCGGGTTCATCGAGGTGGAGACGCCCATTCTCATCAAGGGAACGCCCGAAGGATCGCGCGAGTACCTCGTGCCGAGCCGGCTGTACCACGGGCAGTTCTACGTGCTGCCGCAATCGCCACAGCAACTGAAACAGCTCACGCAGGTAGGCGGGCTCGATCGCTACATGCAGATCGCGCGCTGCTTCCGCGACGAGGACCAGCGCGGCGACCGCCAACCGGAGTTCACACAGATGGACTTGGAGATGTCGTTCGTGGGCGCGGA
>CAZTYD010000152.1:0-3273 GCA_964618035.1 uncultured Candidatus Peribacteria bacterium | reverse complement strand
GGCTTCCGTTCGGAAGCCAGCTTCTCTAATTTTTTGTGCCGTACGCCGCCGGGTCTGGGAATCGGCCCCTGGTGATTGCCCTCTTCCTTTTTCTTCATGTCTCTCCCCTCTCTATCCGGATTGGTGAAGACAATTTTAAAATACAACCATTATAAATTTAGTCAATCATTCGATGCTGATTCACAGATCAGACCACGAACGCAGCTCAATCTTCTTCTCCTGCAGGAAAGCAGGAATCGATTCATCGAGCAGCATGCGCAATTCCGTCTGCCGCTGCGGGTCGAGATCGAACGGCGTGCCGTACGTCGTCTGGCTGCCGGGGTGCACCATGAGCTCCGTCGTGCCCTCCGGCAGGCGGCCGAGCACGTGGCGCAGGTTCTTGAGCGACGCGTTGCCGGCGAGCGTGAGGCCGCGGAAGTGATCGGTGGAGAGGATGCCGTGCGCAGCGTAGAGCTCGCGCGCGGCGCGGGCGCGCTCGTTCATCGCGCGCGTCGCCGTCATCTGTTCGGCGGGAACCTCGTAGCCGAAGAGCGGCAGCGGCTCCTCGAGCGGCACGCGCACGAAGCGGATGCCGTACCGTTCCAGAACGGGCAGCAGCGCGTGGACGACCGCCGGCCACACGTGGATGTGGTGGTGCCCGTCGACGTGCGTCGGCGCGCCGTAGATGTCGAACATCCACTCCACCTGCGCGCGGATCTCGCGCGCCAGATGCACGGCGTCCACCGCGCCTTCCTCCAGCGCCTTCCGCATCTTCGCCTTCGGCAGAAACGCGCCGTTGCTCTCCAACAGCGTCTCGATCTCGCCCGCGGTGTTCAGCGGGTAGTCCTCGGTGAGCGTGAGGTGCAGCCCCGCCGCCACTCCCCGCTCGCGCGCGTGGCGGCCGGCCATGTCGCGGTCGGCGCCGTTGGGCATGAGCGACGCATTCGTCACCACGCCGAACTCCACGCACTGGAAGATGCCGTGCGAGCGCTGCGCGTTGATGCCCAGATCGTCGGCGGTGATGATGAGGCGGCGCATGGGCCGAGTGTACGCGACGATGCGTCACACGGATACGAGCGCCTCGATGCACTCACGCTCGCTCCGTTGAAACCGGATGATCGTCTCCTGGGAGAACCTCTCGATCACGCTGCCGTTGAATGCAACCGTGCGGTATCCGTCCCGCTCGCTGATGATGATCATCGCTGTCTCCGTGAGGAGCTCAACTTTCCTTCCATGCTCCCCGATCAGAACCTGAGGAGCCACCATGTACCGCGCTTTCACTTCGAGATCGCCGAGGGTGCACTGATCGGATTCCAGAGACATGATTTGAATGTATAGTAAATTTTACTATGGTCAAACTATCGATGTGCAAAGCGAAAAGTCTGATCTATAAAGTAGATCATTTGGCGTACTTGGCCCTCGCCTCCAGTACCATCTTCACCGCCTCGGCGCGGTTGACGGCATCGCCGGGACGGAAGTGGCCGGCCGCCTTTCCCTCCGCATCGGTGTCGCCGGTGAGGATGCCGTCGCGGCTGAGCGCCTCGATGGCGGCCGCGAAGTTCGTCTTCGCCGTCACGTCGTCGTACCGAGCGTCGACATCGATCTGCTGATCGACCGCGAAGGAATCGGCGATGATGGATGCGACCTCGGCGCGCGTGGCATCATGCTGAAAATCGAACCCGGCCCCCTGCGCGATGGCAAAGTGGTGGTCGAAAGCGTAATCCATGTACGGCAGCACCCAGTACGCGCCGCCCATCTTGTTGGCCGGCGCATGGCCGGACGCATTGATGCCGATCTTCAGCGCCTCCGCGATCGTCACGTGGTTCTGGGGACCGAACTCGCCCGTGGGCGCCCCCCTTTTGTCGACGTACCCGCTCACGATGCCCTCGTTCGCCGCCTGGTTCACGTAGTCGGCGTACCATGCGCCGGCATCGACGTCGGTGAAGTTGGCGCGCAGCGCGGCGGCGCGGCCGGCGGCGGGCAGGAGGAGGAGCGAGATAAGAAAAGTGGCTGATGGAGTGAACTTCATACCCAACTGGAGAAAAATGGAGCGCGCGGATTCTACTCCGCAGCGAAGAAGAAGGAAGGAGATTGAGACGAAATTCCACGGAAAATCTTTCGGCGTCCGTGAGCGAGGACAGAAAACAGAAAACAGAAGTCAGAGGATAGAAGTCAGTTTTTTTTAAGTAGCCCGTACCCACCTGACTTCTGTCTTCTGTTTTCTGTCTTCTGATTTCTCCGTCACACCGAGCGCAGATGATGGCTCGAGAACGGCAGCGACACCGATTCTTCGCTGCGGATGATCGGCAGGAACTGCTGCTGGTCGCTGTCGTACGCGAAGATCACGCCGGTCTCGATCTTGTACACCCAGCCGTGCACGCGCAGGTCGCCCTTGAGCGTGTGCGACGCCACCACCGGCAGCGTGAGGATGCTCTCGATCTGCGCGAGCACGTTCTCCTGCACGGCGATGTTCCACTGGTCATCCTCGCTCAGGTGGGCGTAGTTCTCGGCGATGATCCGCTTCGCGGCATCGGCGTGCCGCAGCCACGACCGCACGGCCGGCACGGCCGCGGCCGCCTCCGGATGCAGCAGCGCCTGGATGGCGCCGCACTTCGAGTGCCCGCACACGATGATATCGCGCACGCCGATCACCTGCACCGCGTACTCGATGGCCGCCTCCTCGGCACTCGGCACGCCGTGCGGCGGCACGATGTTGCCGACGTTGCGCACGGCGAAGAGCTCGCCCGGCTTCGTGCTGGTGATGAGATCCGGCACCACCCGCGAATCGCTGCACGAGATGAACAGCGCGGTCGGATGCTGGCCGGCGGCGAGATCCTGGAAGTACTCCTTCTGCCGCTCGAAGGTCTGGGTCTGGAACCGGTGGATGCCGCGGAGGAGTTGCTTCATGAAAAAGGAAGATTGTTCGATTTTGTACCAAAACGCGGAGCGGATGTCATGCGGGAACAGTGGACGGATTCCCGAGGGAATTCTTCCACGGAGTCATGAATTGTCGTATAATGCTGCCGTGGAGCCAGGGGATGACCCACCTTCGCCTGCGGGCTACGGCGGGCGGGAGGATGTAGCACTTCTTCCTTCCCCACTCTGCGTTCATTCACACCTCTGGGGATGACCAGCCTTCGCTCTGCGGAGCTACGGCGGGCGGGAGGATGTAGCACTTCTTCCTTCCCCACTCTGCGTTCATTCACACCTCTGGGGATGACCAGCCTTCGCTCTGCGGAGCTACGGCGGGCGGGAGGATGTAGCACTTCTTCCTTCCCCACTCTGCGTTCATTC
>CAZTYD010000151.1:0-3288 GCA_964618035.1 uncultured Candidatus Peribacteria bacterium | reverse complement strand
AGATAACAGGCTTGCCGTCCGGAATTATTCCGCTGCTTACTGTTGAATCACTGGCAGATTCTGCAGAAAGCACCCCGCTCCCCTCATCCAGCTCCGGCACACTCAACGACTCATGAATGAACGCGGACAACGAACCCTCATACGACTCGGACTGCAACTTCCCAGCGATTACCAGCCGCTGGTACGCGCTCCGCGCGTCGTTATCCGGTGTGTCGGCCAAGAACGTGACATCTTCATCCGCCTTCAGTTTGCCCAAGCCCTTCTTCACTGTCTCCACATCGTTCCTATTTTCGGGAAGCTTCGCGGCAGCTGCGTAGAACACAAATGAGAGTCCATGGTTCACCTGATTGAGATTGTCAGCATCTTTGAAGAACCGCCAAATCTCCGGCGAGCCATTGGGGTACATCTCCTCCAGCTTCGTCATCATCGTGCTGTTCGGACCCACCTCCAACCCCCAGGTGCTGAAGTCGTTGCCCCCCGTCTTGTACTCGCGCGCTAGATCGCGCAGTTTCATCGGCTCATTCGACAGGAAGAGGAAACCCTTCACTTCGGTATCCAGGTGATCGCGATCGTACTTGCTGAGGAACTGGACCATGGCGTCGGCCTGACGTACGAGGTTCTCGGGCCCCATGGGCCCGTCCTTCCCCCACTTGTTAAACTGCCGGTCGTTCCAGTTCACCACCGGAGTGACAACTCCCTTATCGATCCAGTTCGCCCACGTTTGCAGCGGATGATTGTCTTTGCCGACGAACTTATGGCCGAAATACGCCACGAGCAGACCGAGACCCGCCTTGGGGTAGTTATAGAGCGCGTAGCCGACAGCCGCGATGAGCGCCATCTTCTCGATGCCGCTCATGCGATTGAAGATGTTCACAAGGCTGCTCGCCTCTTCCTTGGCACGCTCGCTCACCTCGCCCTTCGCGACGCCGAGATCGTGCGATGCCTTGTTGATGGTCTGTCTCCGCTCCAAATCTTTCGTCTGCTTGTCCACTTGCAGCAAGTCGATCTTCGCCTGATCGATAACTCCTAACCTCAATGCACCCTTGAAGAGCGACGCATTGAGATCGGCCTTCATCGTCGCCTGCGAATGCGGCACGCCGGAACCGCGCCTTGCCCGGTGCAGCATTACCGACTGCGCGTAGTCGCGCGTGATGTTCTGGTTCAGATCCGGCGTATGGGGATGGTAGTAGTCGTTGAGACTGTACCGCGCGAGGTCCGTGGCATCGTCGCCAGGAGCAGTAGACGGCTCGTCCACGCCGAACATGATCGACAGCGCCTTCGCGACCTTCGCGCGCTCGGGCGCGCTCTGGCGGAACCGCTCGCGAGGATCGTTCTTCAAATCCGGCATGAACATGCTGGGGTTTCGCTGCTGCATCTCGGCGGAGATGTACCGATCGACGTAGCCCAAGAAGATCTCTTCGCGCCGCTCAATCGGAAGGCTACACAGCACATTCAGCGGCGTATACGGTACTGAATCCAGCGAGACGACAGGAGCAGTGAATGCGTTCGGATGATTGAGCGCCTGCATCCACTGCGCGGTATCCGTAATATCGAGCGTCATCTGACGATTCAGGCCACGGTTCTCGAATTCCGTATCGAGCAGCTTCTGTAGTGCGGCCGGCGCGCGGTCGTGGAAATCCTTGATCTGGAAAATCGCTGCTTTGGTCTCGTCGTCCAATTCCGGACCCCATACTCTCGCGATGCCTTTCCCGATTCCTTTCGCCACGTCCAGGCCGAAGTTTTTGATGAGCTCTGCCAGTGAAGCAGCCTTCTCCGTGCCCCATTCAAACCACACCTCCGTAGAACTACGCGGATCAGGCGTTCGGGGAATATCTGGAGTTCGACCGGCAAAATAACATGGGCGATGCTCTGCGAGGACAGTTGTTTCTGGCCGATTTTGTGTAGGAGGTAACCTCATATAATCAAGTAACTGCCTTATGCATTACCATCGGAAGATGCATCTGGCTTCCGCGCGAGAAGACCAGCAAGTGCGCCAATAGCAGTCCCCACTCCGGGCAAGATCAAGGTGCCGACAGCCGTATAGCCTGCAATTTTCATTTTGCGGTTCCATACATGGCTTCCACCTTTGCCTACTTTTCTCAGACCTGATTTGGCGGAATCACGCACCGCATTCTTCACAGCTCCCCCGCCCGCCCAAACTCTCTGTCCCATTCTTCGAATCCGCTCTCTCCTGTCTGCCAAACGTTGCACTGGCCTATACGCATCCGTCGCCATGCGCATGATTTCATCTCCCAACTGATTGTGATATTCATCTTCCAAATTAAGGATTTCGCTTGCGGATGTAATGCGTTGAATGGCATCGGGAGCAGGACGTCTGGTTCCATCCTCGTTGGTCAGCAAGTGCTGCTCGTCGCGTCGATTGATGCCCAGTTGATTGTAATACCCTTCCTGCGCGCGATCGCGGATCGCACGCTCCAGGCGAGCCAGATATTGGTACATCTCCTGGGACTGCGGAAGCCGCAGGTGCTCCGGCGCTTTCTCCAATAAGTACTTCGTCTGGAAGTAAGCGTCGACCACTCTATTCAGCGGGAAGCGGCGTTGCATGGGATTGTCCCTAGGTCGAATGCCGATATGACGATCATCGAACAGATTGTTTTGGTATTCCCTCCAGGCACTGTAATCCATCTGGTTTCTCAGCATTCTGTACGTGAGGTAGCCCCCGCCCGCAGCACCCGCCACCGTCAAGGCAGCTGGCCAGAGCGTTCCACCTACGAGCATCCCCACACTGAACCCCGCTGCTGCTCCAGACGCAGCGACTCCACCGATGGCAGCCGCCTCCGCGGGGTGAGCAGTAATTGTGCTGAAGTTCCTCGACTCATTGTGGTTCCAATCATTGATCGCATCCTGGTTTGCAGCACCTTGGTATGGGGCAATGGACCGCCGAGTGAGTTCTTCGATGTGACGGCGCGTTGCATCCGTACGATCGCTGATCGTGCGCGTGACATTAATGATGCGGTCGAGTTCGGGGCCTTCGGGGATATTTTCAAGATGAGAGATTCCGCGCTCTATGACGCGCCAGCAGGCGTCGGATCCTTGAGGTGGAGCTGCTGTGGCATTTATTACTTCAGGCAGCCGCGCAACAATTTCACGCTCCCTGCTCTCGTAGAAAGAAACATCTTGAAGTGCAACCCTCTGATTTCCCTCCCTAGCCAGCACAGCCCTAAATTCGCGATTCATTGCTGACAGAGAAATCCTGTCCCGTCGAATTTGATTGCGCTGTACGGTATATGCCGTAGGAACCGCATTCACACCTGCAGCTGGATTTGC
>CAZTYD010000150.1:0-3303 GCA_964618035.1 uncultured Candidatus Peribacteria bacterium | reverse complement strand
GAACGGCGAGGAGTACTGCAATTACAACGTGATCGCCGAGCACCAGGCCGGGCGCGTGGGCGTGGTGAAATTTGAACCGTACAACAGCAGCATGGCCAGCGGCGGCCTGCCCTACGCCCGACCGGGACTGGTCGACTTCGCCGTCAAGGTCACCACCGCGACCCCCCACAATCTCCGTCCCGGCGCGTTCATCAACTTCTTCCTGCCCGGCGCCCCGTCCAACGGGCTGATGTTGACGATGAACATGGCCGACGGCACCACGCAGGACATCGGCATGGATCGGAAGATGTGCTACCCGCTGGATGCGACCTCGTTCGTCATCACCAACATCTGGCTGGAGAAGTCGATCGCCACCACCGTCCCGCCCGCAGGCTCTCTGATTGTCCGCATGCGATCAGGCATTCCTCCGCGGCATCACTTTCTGCTGGCCAACGCCGTGGAGGGCATGGGCGTGCACTTGTCCATCCCCCACGGCGCCACCGACGACTGCGTCCGCGCGCTGGCACAGATGGCGGTTCAGACGCTGGGGCAGGGCAGGAAAGTCTGGCTGGAGTACAGCAACGAGCCGTGGAACTGGGCAGCCCCCTATCCGCAGAACAAGCACTTCAAGATCATGGGATACGAGAAGGGCCTGGAGCGGCAGGCAGCCGGCGATGCATCCTGGTTCGAGAACTGGGACACACCGCGCGCCTACTACTACATCTGCCGCGCCGGGCAGATCAACCGCATCTGGCGCGAGGCGTGGGCCGCCGCCGGCAGGCGGGAGGACGACCTCGTCTGCATCATGAGCGGCCTGCGGTTCGATGGAAACACCACTCGTCAGTACATCGATTTTTCCGAGCGGATGGATCCGGACGGAAAACTCGCCGGCGAACCCGGATACAGCGGACCGATTCCGTTCGATCGAGTGAGCTTCGCCCCCTATCTCCACTTGTACCCGGACGGGAATCATCCGAGCGACGCGAACTACAACGCGCAGATCGCCGCCATCTACGATGCACTGACACAACAGCAAGCCATGGACGTGGGCGACGCCTACTGCGATCACCTGGCCACCACCATCTACGGCACCAGCATCCCCCGGCACCTCGAGAGCATCCGACAGTCCGCCCGGCCGAACACCAAGCTCTCCGCCTACGAGGGCGGACCGGAAATGATGGGCGGCTACGGCAGCAATCCACATCGATCCCAATTGAACGCCGCATGGAACTTCGATCCCCGCGCCCTCGGGCAGATGCTGGCTCTCCTCAAGCTCTACGACGGTACGCTGGACATGTTCTGCAAGTACGGGTCTGGCGGCATCATGGGCGTCGAGGGCGACACCAAGTGCTACAGCGCCTACACCGGACCCGCGCAGGAGCCGGGCACCGGCGACGGATCCGATGGCAAGCTGAACAACCGCCCCTACATTGTCGATCCCGCAACCGGTCAACCCCTCTCCAAAATCAACCTTGCCCCCAGCGGCAACCTTCTCGTCTCCCCCGTGGGCGAGGCGGTGCGGCGGTGGAATATCGCCGCGGCGCCTCCTCCCCCCTCCCCCAACACCGCCCGGTTCCTACGTATCGACGCAGCCACCCATGGAAACTGGAAGGGGCGCTACGGCGCCGACGGGTACCACATCGCGCAGGATACGAGCACGTTGAATCCGCGGATTCCCTCGTACGCCACCGCCGGCATCGTCGGCGGCAGCAATTTCGTGTGGGATGCCGCAACCACCGACATCCGCGCCCTGCAGAAGGCGACGGGCGCCGACCGCATCGCGGCCGTCTGGTACAACGGTTCGTTGTTCAACATCGACATTCGCATCACCGACGGCCTGCCGCATACACTCTCTCTGTACCTACTCGATTGGGACCGACAGAACCGCACTGCCACCATGGAAGTGCTGGATGCGGCAAGGGGAACGACCCTCGATGTCCGCAGCGTGAGCGGCTACGGCGAGGGACTCTACTTGGCATGGGAAGTGGCGGGACATATCATCGTTCGTGTGACCAATACCGGCCCGTGGTCGGCGGTCATCAGCGGCATCTTCTTCGATCCTGCCGGCGGCGGCTTCCTATCGACGGACGCGTCTGCGGCCGCGATGGCGATGGGGATGTGAGGCGCTTTTTTTGCGCTGGACACCGATGGTGAAATGCTCGCCAAGAGGCGGTAGACAATTGCACACTGTCGCACGATGCCCCTATTCTACTCTCCGCTATGTTCTCTCTCCGCCTGCCGCTCCGCCGATCGCTCGCCCTCGCTAGCGTGCTGTGCGCGGCGAGCATCCTCGTGCCGCAGAACCTGCTTGCCGCCATGTACGGAATGGGAACGTACAACGTCGGCACCTACAGCCCGTGCAATGATTCTCTGCCGCTTCGGGGTCGCAAAGGACTCTCGGTGATCAAGTCGTTTACGTTGTTGGAGTGCCCGACGCCTCTCCAGCAGTCCACACTGTACTTGGTGACCACGTCGAGCACGCAGGCCCCGAAGGATATTCTACAGGCGCTCACGAGCAGCGACGGTCCGGTGAAGGCGTACATCTACACCTACAGCGACCCGCAGCTCACCCAGGAACGAGCATTGCAGGCGTCGGGGAATCCCTTCCCCTTTCTCCTGCAAAACTTCTACGCGACGGCGGCGGCGCTGAACGACCCGAGTCTCGGCCCTGCGCTGCAGGATCTGGCGGTAAGGCGCGGGTTCAGCTGGAACACGGCTCTTACGATCCAGCCAGCCCACTTCTACCTAGTGATCGTCGTCGGAACCGGTGAGATGAAAGGATGAAATGGACAGGACGCTCTTCGGATCCACCTATCCGACTGCTGTACATGGAGTTTCGAGACATGCGAATTGGCTGTGACTGCTATGTGCGGAGCTGACGGGACTCCCTTCGGCAAGCTCCCTCCTTCGCAGTGCTACGGACGGGCAAGCAGGACAGGCTTCTCGTCTTCGCAGATACAACTGCCATCAAATGTGCGTGTGGATAATGGCGGCACCTGGTGGACCGTATCCGAATGTATCGTCTGCCGCAGTGGGCATCGAGTTTAGCTGAGCGGTGGGCCGAGGGCGACGGGTTGCCGGACGTAGCAGACGTTGCCTCGTAGGCGAATGTGAAGCGGACAGCCGGATGGACCATGTCCGAACCAGGCTGGTTGAGAGGTGGGCATGGTGGAATCACCCTTGGAACACCGTCGCTCGCAGCATGGCCGATCTTGCCGTATTATCCCGCAGCTTGAGAAGCCACCCGCGTCTCCGTCGGCAATACATCCAAGCCAGGAATCTTCGCCAAGAGGCAGAGGGCAAACTGAAGGACTTCGATACGAT
>CAZTYD010000149.1:2940-3367 GCA_964618035.1 uncultured Candidatus Peribacteria bacterium | reverse complement strand
TCAAAAGGGAATGACGAGCAGCTCACGTACCTTTCCGATGTCACCAAAGCCAAGATCGATTGGGCCGACGCCATCGCGTTCGTCGTGGCGGTGGAGAACGATCTCTTCCTGGCAGACATCGACCCGGCGCGCGTGTCGCTGTGGAGCAAGGCGGGGTTCGGACTCACCGAGAAGCTGTTCCAGAAGCGCTGGGTGCTGACCCAGTGGCCCACGAACGGGTTCGCGAAGAAATGCGGGCTGGATCCGCAGGCGGCGCTCGATTTCTACTACGACGCCTGCCTCATCGACTACGCGGCGGTGTCGGCGCGCATCACGCGGCTGCAGGATATCCTCGATACAGGTAAGACCGTACGCATCGTGGGGCCGGGAACGGATCTCTCGCTCGGCATTGAGGGGCGGCTGGCGGCGGGAGCGAACGCGGGGCGTC
>CAZTYD010000149.1:0-2930 GCA_964618035.1 uncultured Candidatus Peribacteria bacterium | reverse complement strand
CCCCGATGGCGAGTGCTTCCTGGCGCCGCTGGAAGGCAAGACCGAGGGCATCATCACCTTTGAACTGCCGCAGGTGCGCGCGGGCAATGAGGTGAAAGGGATCCGGCTGGAATTCCGCGGCGGACGCGTGGAAAAGGCCTCGGCGGATCATGGGGACGCGTTCCTCCTCCGAACCATCGACGAACATCCGGACAACCGCCGCCTCGGCGAGCTCGGCATCGGCATGAACCGCTTCATCACGCGGTACATCAAGCAAACGCTCTTCGACGAGAAGATCTGGGGGACCGTGCACGTGGCCCTTGGCAGATCGTACGATGAAGAACGGGGCGGCGGCAAGAACCGCGGCACCATCCACTGGGATCTGGTGAAGGATCTTCGACACCCGGGAACGAGCGTGAGAGTGGATGACAGGGTGATTATGGAGGATGGTGAAGTGCGGCTGTGAGAAATCAGAAGACAGAAGGTAGAAGTCAGTATTGACGGAGTGGTTCTGACTTCTGCCTTCTGATTTCTGCCTTCTCCTCTCTGCCTTCTGCCGCTCACCGCACTACCCGCTCTACTTTTCCCTTCACCCTCCACCCCTCGTACGGCGTCCACCCGCACTTGGCATGCAGATCCTTCGCGTGCACCGTCCACTCTGCGCTCGGATCGATGAGCACCAGATCGGCCTTCGCGCCTTCGTCGATGCCGCTCTTCCCCAGCCCGTAGATCCGATTCGGATTCTCAAAGCACAACCTCAAGACATCCTGCATCCGCAGCGTTGGAATTTGCAGCCTTGCAGTCTTGGGATCTTTCTCATGCGGCCATTCCCCCCCCGCCACCGTCATCAGGAGCGGAATCATCGTCTCCACCCCCGGCACGCCGCTGGGTGCCCTGAGCGGTTCGGCGTCGGTCTTCTCTTCCAGCGCATGCGGCGCGTGGTCCGTCGCCACGCAGTCGATTGTCCTGTCGGCAATACCTTTCCAGAGAGCATCGCGATCAGCCGATGACCGCAATGGAGGATTCATCTTCCCCAGTGTGCCAAGCTTGCGGTACGCGTCTTCTGTGAGGAACAGATGATGCGGCGCAGCCTCGCACGTCACATGCACGCCATTCGCTTTCGCCTGGCGGATCAGATCAACGCCTAATTGCGTCGAGAGGTGGGCGACGTGGAACGCCGTGCCGTACTTCTTAGACAAACTGATGGCATGCTCGATGGCTTTTGCCTCCGATTCCGGGGGCCGCACGAACGAGTGCCGCGACACGGTCGGATGAATCGACTCGTCATCGGCGTATCGCCGCATGGCCGCCGCGTTGAGCGCCGGATCCTCGCAGTGACACACGAGGGGGATTCCCTCTTCTGCGCAGGCTTTAAAGATGTCGTCGATGATCGCCGTATCGACGCCCTGATCGCCCGTCGAGTGATCGAAGAAGACCTTCACGCCGACGCAGCGCGCCTTCAGCCGCTCGAGTTCCGCGTTGCCGCCGGCCCACAGCTCGCGCAGGGCGGCCAGATGGATGTCTTGCGTGACGCCGAAGAAGAACCGGATATCGCAGTCGCGGATCTCCTCCGCGCGCCGGACTTTGTCGGCCAAGGCACTGACGGTGTTCGTCGGCGGAATCGTGTTCGGCATGTCGCACACCGTGGTGACGCCGCCGGCCAGCGCCGCGCGCGATTCGCTCCGCATGTCGCCTTTGTGCTCGAGTCCCGGCTCGCGGAAGTGCACGTGGCAGTCGATGAAGCCCGGGAAGAGCAGCAGGCCGCGCGCCTCGACCACCTCGTGAACGGGATCATCCTGCACGGAGGGCAGCGCGTAGCCCGGCGAATCGTGAAAGGCGATCTGCGCGACCGTGCCGCCGCGCACGAGCACGTCGGCGCGCAGGAGATCCGTGGCGGTCACGATCTGCGCGTCTTTGATCAACACTGCGCTCATGCGGCGCCGAGGAGGAGGGCGAGGATGGCCATGCGCACCGGCACGGCGTTGCCGGCCTGGCGGAAGTACGCGGCGTGCCTGTACTCGTCGACCTCCGGCGCGATCTCGTGCAAGCGCGGCAGCGGGCTGATGATCGTCGCCTGCGTGCGCTCCATGTGCGCGCCCGTCAGCTGATAGACGTCCTTCAGCCGCTCGTACTCGGCGCGATCGGCGTACCGCTCCTCCTGGATGCGCGTCATGTCGATAACATCGCACTCCATGGCCTCGTCGAACGAGGCCGTCTCGCGGTAGCTCACGCCGTGCTCGTCGAGGAATTCGCGGATCTCGTCGGGCATCATGAGTTCCCTGGGCGACACGAAGAGGAGCGCGTTGTCGGGGAACAAACTGAGCAGGTAGCACAGCGAGTGCACCGTGCGCGAGAACCGCAGATCGCCCACCATGGCAATCTTCAATCCGCTGAGTGTCCCGCGCTCCTTGCGGATGGTGTAGAGATCCAGCAGCGCCTGCGTGGGGTGCTCGCCGGGTCCGTCGCCCGCGCTCACGAAGGGCGGGATGCTCACGGCGGCCGCGCGCGCGGCCGCGCCGGCTTCGTAGTGACGCATGGCGATGATGTCGGCGTAGTTGTTCACCATGCGAATGGTGTCCTCGAGCGTCTCGCCCTTCTTGAGCGACGTGTTCTCGATGCCGTTGACGGTGATCACCCGGCCCCCGAGGCGCAGCATGGAGGATTCGAAACTCAGCCGCGTGCGCGTGCTGGGCTCGTAGAACAAGCTCGCGAGGATCTTGCCCTTCAATCGATCATCGCCGCCGGCATCACGCACCGTCTCCATCTCGGCCGCCGTCTTCAGCACCAGCTCGGCATCGTCGCGCGTGACATCCTGGGTGGAGATGAGGTGGCGGAAGTGGAGAGGCATTGGGGGAAATGTAGGACAGACGGGCGGGACTGTCTAATACGAAGGATTCAAGATTGCAAGACTGCAAGATTGCAAACGAAACTCCAAGAGTTCCTCCCTTGGG
>CAZTYD010000148.1:1210-3372 GCA_964618035.1 uncultured Candidatus Peribacteria bacterium | reverse complement strand
TGAAAAACGCATCATCGGACAGGCACCATTCGATGTCCTGCGGGCGGCCGAACTGTGCCTCGATGGCTCTTCCCATCTTCTCCAATGTAAGAATCTGCTCATCCGTGAGCGTTTGCGCGTGCTGCCGATCTGACCCGAGCTCCTCTCGTCTCGTCCCTCCTTCTTTGCGGGCGATTATTGCGAACTTCTTCACCCCGATCTTCTTCTCAATCACCTGGCCGTCGCGCGCTTTATAGGTATCGGCGTTCACGAGACCCGAAACCAATGCTTCACCAAGCCCAAAGCTGGCATCGATGGAGACGATCTTCCGGTCGCCGGTGACGGGATCAGCCGTAAACAGAATCCCCGCCGCCTCGGGAAAGATCATCTTCTGGATGACGACCGCCAGCGAGACCGTACGATGATCGATTGCGTTCCGCATCCGATAGATCACCGCCCGCTCCGTAAAGAGCGACGCCCAGCACTTGCTGATATGCTTGAGGATTGCTTCCGTTCCTCTGACATTCAAATACGTATCCTGTTGGCCTGCGAATGACGCTGTTGCCAAGTCTTCCGCCGTGCCACTGGAACGCACGGCGTAGGAAGCGTCTTCACCGAGTTGCACAAGATGACGACCAACCTCGTCACGGATTCCTGCTGGAATGGCTGTGTGCTCGATTACCTGTCGGATTTCAGCGCTTGTCTTGGCAATACCCTTCTTGTCGTCCATCTTGAGCGCAGCCAACTGGTCCAGCAGCGCGGGCATCTCTTCGCTATCGTTCATAATTTCTGCATAGGCCTGAGTGGTGAGACAAAAACCATCCGGCACCTGCAGCCCTTCCATCGCGAATAGCTCCCCCACATTCGCGCCCTTTCCTCCCACCGTTGCACGCGTTGACGCGTCGATCTCCCGCAAATGAAGCGTGTACGCGTCCATCGGCGAGAGTGTACCGCATTCTGCGCGCATGGAGAGCGATTACCCGCGTAAAAAAACAATGAATGAACACAGGGGATGATGTGCACTGCTGAGTGTTTCCCTTTCACCAGCCGGCGGCCGAGAACGGAGAAGCGGCGGCGCGTCGAAGAGAGTACACTCGTGTCTCCATGCGCCCGCGGGATGCCTCACGACGAGCAATGGACCGTCGGAAGCGCTGCAGGAATTTCCCTGTGATAACCACGCAGGCTCCTCCGTGCTGCCGCAGACACCGCCAAGCTCGCGCTCACTGAAAGTGGGATGGAACGTCACCACCGGAGGATTCTACACGCCGATGGTCCTCTACGCGGACTACATGAAACAAACCGATCAGGAATGGGGATCGGATTACTACCCTCCCTTCGTGAATTTTCCCGACGGGTATCTCTGGGACGCGACGGGCATGCCCAATCGTGCGGCGACGGACTGGCGGAAGATCGTCGTAGCGGCGGATGTCCCCTCGTATCTCGTGGGAGGGTACCTCGTCGCTCCGCCCGGACGGTTCACGCTCCGCTACAAGAACGTGAACAACGGCTTCATCTTCGCCAACGGACAGTATCCGTTCCCCGACATTCCCAGCGAGAGATTCTCGAAGGACGGTTGGAATTACCGCGTGTACGATCTGCCCGCGGCTTCCGGGAAAATCTCGCCGGATATTTCGGTCGTCATCGACACCGCCGGCAATGCCGACGCGCAGGTCGAGTTCTACGATCAGTACGTGACTGATCCCACCAATCCGCCCCTCATCCACCCGAAGGTCGCCGAGAAGATTCAAGGAGCGGGTTGTCTGCGATTCAACGAGCACATCAACGAAGGGAGCGTCATTTGGGATAACGACTGCTGGACCCCCGAAGGATGCAACGCGTATGGATACGGAGCGAGGGAGGCCGGCCGCGTGAGCGTGCTGAAGTTTGAGGATTACCAGAACGCGACGTTCGCTCGGCCGGGAATCGTGGACTACGCCATCAAGGTCACCTGCTCAGCTCCGCACGGACTGGTCAGCGGCGCCTTCATCGATATTTACGTCCCGCAGGAAGGATACAACAAGAATTACTACGTCATGCAGATGGCAGACGGCAGCACGTCGCCGGTGTTCCTCAAAAACTGCTTCTGTTTCCCGCTGGATGCCACCACGTTCGTCTTCGCGAATACCTACCTGGGTAAACCCATCGCCACGCAGACGCTGCCGGCGGACACTCGCGTCATCCGC
>CAZTYD010000148.1:0-1200 GCA_964618035.1 uncultured Candidatus Peribacteria bacterium | reverse complement strand
CGAGGAGAACTGAGCATGGCCCGGATAATCATTGACGGGAACGAGGCCGCCGCCGCGGCATCCCCCTTCGCCATCATTTCCTCATTCCCAACTTGGTCGACGCGGGGGGGACGCATCTGTCCATTCCGCATGCCATGACCGACGACGGCGTCCGCGCCATGGCGCACGTTGCAGCCACCACACTGGGCGCGGGGAAGAAGATCTGGCTGGAGTACACGAATGAGCAGTGGAACTGGGCACTGCCCTACCCGCAATTCACGTATCTGACGATCATGGGTCAGGAAACGGCCCTTCTCCGACAGAGTCTCGGCGACGGCTCCTGGCTCGTCGATGCCCAACGCCCGCGCCATAATCAGTACGTCATGCGCTCGGGAAAGATCTTCGAACTGTTCCTGGAGGAGTGGTTGGCTGCGGGCAGGGCGCGGGAAGATCTCATTTTCCTCCTGGGAGGCAATCGATTCAGCTCAGGGTTGGGAGGCGGATACATTGCCATCTGCGATTCGATGGATTCTCAGGGCAGACGCCCCGTCGACCCCGGCTACACCAAGCCCATCATGGTGGACCGCATCACGTTCGACACCTACTTCCTGCTGCTCCCGGAATCGACCGGATCGGACGCCTCGTGGGATGCACTCAGCCGGGCTCAGTCGATGGATGTCGCCGATGCGTTCTTCGATCACATCGCCACGACCCTGTACGGCACCTCGCTCAAGCAGTACGCCGACGGCATCGCGGCATCGAGCCGCCCGTGGGTCGGCCTATCCTCCTATGAGGGCGGCCCGGAGATGATGGGCGGCTACGGGAGCAACCCGACCCGCTCGGCACGGAACGCCGCGTGGAATTTTGACTCGAGAGCGGTGGGACAGATGCTCGCCGGCCTGTCGCTCTACGATCGCGGCGGCGTGGATGTCATCGCCAAATCGGGCCTCGGCGGCGTGATGGGCGTGGAGGGCGATACCAAGTGCTACTCGGCGTACTTCAGCCTGACGCAAGAGCCTGGCGTGGGCGATGGCTCCGACGGCAAGCTCGACAACAGGCCCTTCTTGACCGACGCCTCGACGGGCAAGCCATTCACCTCTTTCAGTCTCCTGCAAGGAGGCAGCATGCTCGTCTCCCCCGTGGGTGAAGCAGTCAACCGTTGGAACAGCGGAGGCTCACCCCCGCCCCCCTCTTCCACCTCGGCCGTCTTCCTGGGCACCG
>CAZTYD010000147.1:2200-3386 GCA_964618035.1 uncultured Candidatus Peribacteria bacterium | reverse complement strand
TTGTTTCAAAAATTTGGCCTGCGGGGCGTCACCCGCGTTGTAGCTGACGGTGCCGAACGAAAACTTCTCGGGCGGCACAATCCCCGCCTTAACGATCGATCCGGGCGCGTAGAGCGCTTGGGGGAACGGTATGGGCGGCTCAGACAGGACCTTGACAGTATGCGTCGTACCCTTGTTCAGGGTGACGACCCTATCAGTCCTAATCCCGTCCACTTCGTTTCCCGGGGGGACCTCCGCGTCCTCCAAGGGGGTGACCTTGAGGACGCTACCGACGACGTGTGCCGTCGGCTTGAGGACCGCTCCCTCATCGAGGGTGGTCATCGGCGGAACCGGCGTCACCACCGTGACCGTCACCGGGGCCGGTACTCCGGGGGTGGCGGGGTCAGGGGTGGGCGTGACGACGGGTGCCGCAGGGGGCGGCGTATCGACCGCCGGCGCAGGCGCGGCAACCTGGGCGCGGACGGTGCTGGTCACGGTCAGGACGACCAAGACGACGGCGGGCAGGCTCTTCAACATTGCAGAGACTCCCTAACTCGAGGTTAAACAGACGCAATCTCACACGGTTAATGCCGTAGGGGACGACGTCTCTCCCCCGCAGCATTTCCACATCACCCAACGAGGATGATGGGAAAATTACGGGGGAATTCGTTGCTGTCAAAGACCAACGTAATAATCAATATACAACAATATTTTAATTATGTCAAACAAGCATTCAATACAAACACCGAAACGGTCAATGCTTCAATAAATTGCAGATAAAATGGCAAATAAAGGCCTGTACGATCCTAAAAAATACTGTATTCTCCGTCGGAACCGCATGGCCACCCTCCTCCTCCAAGACGGTACCCGCTTCGCCGGAGAATCCTTCGGCGCCAAGGTCAATTCCGATGGCGAGGTAGTGTTTTCGACGGGCATGGTCGGGTACCCGGAGAGCATGACCGACCCGAGCTTCCGCGGGCAGATCCTCACCTTCACCTACCCGCTCGTGGGCAACTACGGCGTGCCGAGTGACGAGTTGAACGAGCACGGGTTTTCCAAGAACTTCGAGAGCGAGCACATCCACGTGCGCGGCATCGTCGCGGCGCAGTACAGCGGCGAGTACAGCCATCACGCGGCGGCGCAGTCGCTGGGCGACTGGATGGAGAAGCAGGGGATCCCGGGTATCAGCGGCATCGACACGCGCGCG
>CAZTYD010000147.1:0-2190 GCA_964618035.1 uncultured Candidatus Peribacteria bacterium | reverse complement strand
TGCTGGGCAGAATCATGCAGGATGATGCTGCAGCGAGCAGCGATGAGCGAGCAGCGAGGAGCATTGCGGATCCGAATGAGTTGAATCTCGTTGCCGAAGTTTCATGTAAGGAAGTACTGATGTATGAGCCGGAAGTCGGAAGTCAGAAGTCAGAAGTCAGTAGTCCTGTTACGATTATCGCCTACGATTGCGGCATCAAGCGGAACATCATCCGCAGTTTCCTGAAGCGCGGCGTGCGCGTGGTGCGCGTGCCGTGGGATTTCGATCTCGATTCGTACGACGGGAACTACGACGGCGTGTTCTTCAGCAACGGTCCCGGCGATCCGAAGATGTGCGTGCCGACCATTGCGAACCTGCGCAAGGCCATCGAGAAGAACATCCCCACGTGGGGCATCTGCCTGGGCAACCAGCTGATGGGGCTCGCCATCGGCGGCGACACGTACAAGCTGAAGTACGGCCACCGCGGCGCCAACCAGCCGTGCGTGGAGTGGAGAGATGGAAAAGAAACGGACAAGTGCATCATCACCAGCCAGAACCACGGCTTCGCCGTGGATGGCGACAAGTTGCCGAAGGGCTGGCATGTGTGGTGGCGCAACGCGAACGACGGCACGGTCGAAGGCCTCCGCCACGAATCCGGGCGCTTTGCATCAGTGCAGTTCCATCCGGAGGCGACGCCGGGCCCGGAGGATGCGAACTACTTGTTCGATGAGTTTTTGAAAGTTATCCGTGGCCACTGAGAATTGATAATTGAGAATTGATAATTGATAATTCCAGCAGTTATTCAGCGGTCTGGATTGCTTCAAGCAATTCTCAATTCTCCATTTTCAATTTTCAATTCTGTCCATGTTGCAATTCATCGCCCTCAGCTCCTCGCGCGGCACCACCTTCCAGGCGATTCTCGACCGTATCGCCGATGGCTCGCTCGATGCCGAGTGCGTCGCGCTCGTCACCGACAAGCCGGATCGCGGCTGCGTGGCGAGGGCCGAGGCGGCGGGGATTCCCGTGCGCGTGGTGGCACGCGAACCGGGGGAAGAGCGCGAGGCGTACGACAAGCGGCTGAGCGAAGTTATTGAAGAAATTTTGTATTCAAATGAAGTGGCTGACAGATCACGTGTCTACATTGCGGCCGTCGGCTGGATGTGGCTCCTCAGTGGCGCGTTCGTCGCGGCGTGGAAGGATCGCATCATCAACGTGCACCCGTCGCTGCTGCCCAAGTTCCCCGGCGCGCACGCGCACCGCGACGTGCTGCTCGCGGGCGAGACGGAGACGGGCATGACCATTCACTGCATCGACGACGGCGTCGACACGGGTCGTATCCTGCTACAGAAATCGTGCCCGGTTCTCCCCGGCGATACCGAGGAGACACTCAAGCAGCGCGTGCAGGCACTGGAGCAGGAGTGGTACCCCAAAGTGCTCCAGATGATCGCGACGGGAGAACTGCGGTAGCGCCGGCAGCGGTGCCGATCAGCCGCTACTGCATGACGGGAAACTCCGTCGTGTAGTTCTGCAGATAGTCGTCGAGCGAGAGGCCGTCCATCAGGTGCTGGAAACCGCACTCGAATTCGGCGTCGCCCAGCGCTTGTTTGTCGATGACGAGCCCGACGTCGTACGTGCGCGTGATGCGCGCGGCATTGGCATCCGACCGTTGCTGCCACGAGAGGAAGTACATTTTGCCGCCCGAGCCGCCCTTCGTCACTTCGCCATTGTCGAGTGCACGGGTGAACACGTCGGCCTGCACGCCGCCGACCGTCTGCTTCGACCATGTGCCCGGTTCGTCGTTCGCCTTCAGGGCGCGAATCAACCGTGCGACATCGGAACCGGCTACTTTATGGAAGTCGATCTGGGACCAGCTCTTGTCGCCAAATACCACGCCGTTCTGCGCGATACTGAAAAACGGCCGGCCCGTGAGAGTGCTATCCGTCAGCGGCTCAGGCACCGATGCACCTGCGTAGTAGTAGCTCCACGTGGAGGGAATCTCGCCGAACGCCGGGCCGAACCCTTTCATGGTTTTGAAGGTCACGCTCGCGGGGCAGGCTCCCACAGTCGGCACCGATGCCTCGTGCCTCGTGCGGGTGTTAACCTGCGCGTCCTCCTTACGGGCACGCATGCGTTCAGCTTTTCGCAATCGCAACGCCTCGCTCCTGCTCACTTTCAAAATCGGCACGTCGCGCGCGGGCTGTACGTTGATGT
>CAZTYD010000146.1:0-3412 GCA_964618035.1 uncultured Candidatus Peribacteria bacterium | reverse complement strand
ATCCTGCGCCGAAGCGATCGAGGGAAACCCGGCCGACACGAACAGCACGCGCAGCGCGTTGAGGATGACGACGACATCGATGACCTCCTGCAGCAGCGCGCCCACCACCGGCAGCACGTAGCCGAAGGCGGCGAACAGCATCAGCACGATGCTGAGCCCGATGCCGATGAAGATGCTCTCCTTGGCGATGCGCAGCACCGCGTGACCCAGGTGCAGTGCCTCGCCCACGCGCTCGATCCGGTCGACCATGACGACGATGTCGCCCGCCTCGGCCGACGCCGTCGATCCGTGCGCGCCCATCGCGATGCCGACATCGGCGGCGGTGATGGCCGGCGCGTCGTTCACGCCGTCGCCCACCATCACCACCGGCGAGAATTCCTTCTTCAGCCGTTCCACCTCGCCCACCTTCTGCTCCGGCAATGCCTCTGCCACCACGGCGTCGTCGGGCAGGCCGATGGAGCGCCCGACCTTGAGCGCCGGTTCCCGCTTGTCGCCGGTGAGCATCACCACGCGCCGCACGTTCAGCGAGCGCAGGCCCGCGAACAGCGCGCGCACCTGCGGCCGCACGTGATCCGCGAAGCGCACGGCGCCGACGAGCTTCCTGCCTTGGGCCAGGTACACCGTCATCACGCCGTCGGTCTGCGCCTGCCGGTGGTCGCGCTGGATCGCACCGTCGATGGAAACGCCCTCCTCCTCCAGGTAGCCGAGCCGCCCGAGCCGGTACGTCTCGCCGCGGACGACGCCGACCACGCCGCGGCCGAACGCCTCGCGGAACTCGCCGGGGTACTCGAGATCGATGTGCTCGGCGTGCGCGTACTGCACCAGCGACCGCGCGAGCACGTGCGTCGAGAGCTGGTCGAGCGACGCGGCCATGCGCACCACGAAGAGCGGATCCGTCTCCCCGAACGCGAGCACATCCTGCACCGTCGGCGATCCGAGCGTGAGGGTGCCCGTCTTGTCGAACACCAAGCAGCGCGCCTCGCCCAGCTTCTCGAGCACGCCGCCGTTCTTCACGATGATGCCGCGCTTCGCCGCGCGGCTGATGCCCGACGAGAACGCGATGGGCGTGGCGAGGATGAGCGGGCACGGCGTGGCGACTACCAGCACCGCGAGCCCGCGCACGGGATCGCCGCTCACCGCCCACGCGCCGGCAGCCAGCGCGAACGCGAGCGTGGTGAACCACACGCTGTAGCGGTCGGCCAGACGGACGAACGGCGCCTTCTTCGCCTCCGCCTCTTGGATGAGCCGGATGATCTGCTGGTACTTGCTCTCGTGGCTGTGCTTGGTGGCGCGAATCTCGAGCACGCCGTCGCGCGCCAGCGATCCGCTCATCACCGAGGCGTGCGCGGATTTCTGCACCGGCAGCGCCTCGCCCGTGAGCGCCGACTCATCGACCATCGACTCGCCGCTCACCACCGTCCCGTCCACCGGGATGATCTCACCCGGCTTCACCACTACCACGTCGTCCGGCTCCACCTCCTCGGCGGAAATGTCCACTACGCGGTCGCCCTGCCGGCGGTGCGCGACGCTCGGCGCGTTGGAGATGAGCGACGTGAGCTCCTTCCTTGCGCGCCGCAGCGCGTAGGCTTCCAACGCCTCGCCGCCCGAGAGCATCAGCAGGATGACCGAGCCCGCCAGGTACTGATGGAACGCCAGCGCCGCCACGATGGCGACGATGGCGATGAGATCCACGCCGAAGTGCCGGCGCAGCATCGACTGTAGAATGTCGTACAGCAGCGGGCATGCGCCGACCACGAGCGTGACGACGAGAATGTTGTCGCCCAACGCATGATGGCCCTGAAGGTACGCGACGCCGCCGGCGCCGAGCCCGGCGAGGACGAACAGCGGAATGAAGGTGCGGAACGTGAGGGGGAAGCGGAATCGCATGGGGCGGAAGGGTAGCTTCGTCATGACGCCACGGCGGCGACAGTGTCGGAAACGGGCACGGCGGAGTCGTCACAAATCGGAGATCACGGGGACATCCCCGGCCTGATGCTCCAAAGCAGGTAGCCAGCATACAGGATCGGAACGCTTGCTACCATTTCAGAATGAATAGGGAAAAGATTGCAAGACTGCAAGAATGCAAGATTGCAAATTTGTGTGTGGCGAGAAACATGATGATGCGCGAGCGGGAGCGCATGCGCATTACGCTTCACAGGAAGCATAAAGTTATATTATCGAGAGTATTTATATGTAGTGCAACTGATTCAAGAACAACTTCTGATATCAGGTCTCTAGTTTTTCCTCATGCACATGAGATGATCCGTACTCACAGAACAATCCTCCTCCCGTCTTGCCTGCCGTGGGTGTACACGTGTACACTGACGGCATGTTCACCTCGATGACCGATTCGGCGCTCCAGGATCAGCGATCCAAGATCGTCATCGATTGGTCGGATCTCTTCACCGGTGATCGCTTGGGCGGCGGGCACGAGGTGGACCGGATGCTCCAGTGGGTGCATACCTACCCGCGGCGCTCGGACATCCACGTCTACCTCCGAAGCCCCAAGCGCACCACGGCCGGCCGCAAGCTGCAGAACGCGCTCCAGGCGCTCGGCTGCACCGTCACCGTCACCAGGCAGGACACGGCGCGCGAGCAGATGGCGCCGCCCCAGTCGCCGCGCATCGGCTCCCGCGTCATTGCAGAGTCGGCGGCACGATTCCTTCACGACTTCCAACTCCAGATGTAAGCGGCGATGCCCACCACCATGTCATGAATCGGGGTTCACAGGAGAATGGGAAACAGAGCGGAGAAAAGGCGCGCACGGAACGCGTCTTTTCTGCATGCGTCGTGCTTCGAGGCTTCCCTGTTTGTCATCAAGGGAGATCTGATCGATCAGTCATGCAGCATCACAACGCACCTCAGCATGACGAATGCCGCGGATGTTACTCATGCATGACCGCCGCAGCCGAGGACGGCTGCTGCTACAGACCTAATAAGGACATCTCTCAATTCTCAATTCTCAATTCTCAATTCTCAATTACTCATACCGCAACGCCTCCATCGGGCTCAGATCCGCCGCGCGCTTGGCCGGGTAGATGCCGAAGAGTAAACCCACGCCCACGGCCATGCCCACGGCGAGGAGGATGGACGGGATCGAGAGCGCGAAGGCGAACTGACCGAGGAACTTGTTAGCGATGCTCGAGAGGAACCAGCCGAGGGCCACGCCGCCGAGAATGCCGACGATGCCGCCGGCGAGCGTGAGGCTCACCGCTTCGAACAGGAACTGCAAGAGGATGTCGCGGCGTCGAGCGCCGACGGCCTTCCGCAGCCCGATCTCGCGCGTCCGTTCCGTCACCGACACGAGCATGATGTTCATGATGCCGATGCCGCCGACGACGAGCGAGATCGCCGCCACCGAGGCGAGCAGGATACCCATCACGCGGGTCGATTCGGCGCGCGCCGCCAGGAA
>CAZTYD010000145.1:0-3437 GCA_964618035.1 uncultured Candidatus Peribacteria bacterium | reverse complement strand
CGCGCAGGTGGTGGTGGACGGCGGCGTGCTGCTGTCGTAGGGAAGGAGGCGCCGTCTCCTCAGGCACCGCCCTCGGACAATCGGCTGATGCGCTCACGCTCTTCGAGCGGTACGAGCGGATCCGCATCGAGGGGCAAATCGCGCAGCGTGGCTTCTAAAATTCGATGCGCCAGCGGCCGGCCGGGGAAGCAGGCGACGCCGGGAGGCAGTTCGGGATGCGGATGGTCGTTGCAGTAGACGTAGAGCAGGCGCAGATCGACCGGCGAACCTCCCTCTCGCAACTGACCGCGTATCGCCTCGACATTCTCCGTATCCGGCCGCATCAGCTTTTCGCGAAGATGGTCCCGCGAGAGCGTGACATCGAGGAGGACGAATCCCTCGGGCGTCTTGATCACCAGATCCTGCTCGCCGAGATTTTCGAGTCTCCCTCGCTGGCGCATGAGGAGACGGCAGGAGTAACGATTGGGGCCGAAGTGAAGAGAGTAGGTGTCGGACAGCTCTACGTCGCCGTCGTCTCTGGAGTGAATGCGCGTCTTCCCCGACGCATCGAATCGACCGATCAGCGCGCGCAACGCCACCATGAGCGCGAATTCGGCGCACTGGCCGCCCACCCGTTTCCTCTGGTCCTCGTAACTGAATTCACGATGGTGGGTCGTGATGCGTGTTCGCTCAAAATTGAGCGCCTGCAGACAAGCCCCGAGATGATCCCTCCAGTCCTCCTCCGTAAAAAGGCGCTTGAAGTCATCAAACGATTGCTTGCTGAAGTATTGATTCATGTCATTGATCAAGGAGAGGAGCCGCTCGTATCCCACCCCTTCCATTGTCTCAGAGGCGAACGAGAGGAAAAACTCTCTCCGTGAGTTGGGGCCGATCAACCCACCGGACGCTACGTGGGGTATCCCCTCCAGCAAGTCACGTACCTTGGCTCGTACCTCGTTGTCCGGCCCGCGCATGCCGCCAGTGCCGGTGCGGACGTGCAGCAATCCATTCGGTTGCACGAGAAGAAAATTCTGAACTGCATCAGAGATTTGTAAGGTATCCGTATCCACGGAGAAGGATTTGCCAACCAGATGCAGAGGTGTCTCTGAACCCATATTTGTATATAATCAAATTTTAATTATTTTTGTCAAAATTTCCTCCGCTCTTTCCGCCCAATCGGCTTCGCCCTGCGGCCATCGCGGCAGCCGCTACGGCGCCCGGCGGCGCAGGCACCGCGCCTGCCGCTCCCGCACCGGCACGCCGACGGGAGCGTACCGCGCGCGCGACAACCGCGTCTGCCGGATAATCTCCTCCAGCTCGGCGAGCGTGTACTCGCGAAACAGCGGGACGGCATCAGTCGGAACCATGGCGGAAGAGGGAAGAGGACCCGA
Source organism: uncultured Candidatus Peribacteria bacterium (assembly GCA_964618035.1). Classification (GTDB taxonomy): domain Bacteria; phylum Patescibacteriota; class Gracilibacteria; order Peribacterales; family Peribacteraceae; genus JAQBQQ01. The sequence goes on along the minus strand of CAZTYD010000145.1, from coordinate 2,067 downwards.
CTGTACGCCCGCCTCCTTTAAGAGCCGATTAACGTTCTCACGACGCAGCCATCGTCCTCCGTCGCGGAAACGGCACCGGCATTCTCCTCCCCGCTCGCCGCTTCCCCAGCAGATAGAGAATGAAGAACAGCGCCCCGGTCGCCAGCACGCCGATCTTCCACGCCAGCGGCAAGCCGCCGACGTACGCGGCGGCGAAGGCCGGCACCGCCAGTCCCGCGAGGCTGACGACGAAGAAACGCACGGTGCTGATGCGCGTGAAGAACGCGAGCGCGTACACCGAGAGATCCGACGTGAGCGCCGCGCGGATGATGATCATGCCCGGCGTGCCCGTGGCCTCGAGGAACCGCGTGATGCGCCGCGTGGTGGCGGGCGGCACGACCTGCAGGGCCGCGCTCCGGCCGTAGCGGCGGAGCACGACGAAGAGGAGGACGGACGACAGCAGCCACGCACCCAGCGTGAGCAACCCCGCGAGCGGCCAGCCCCACAGCGCCGACGCGACCGGAACGAGCGCCATGGAGCTCGCAAACGGGATGGCGACGAGCAGCATCATGCAGGCGGCGTAGATCGCCATGCCGCTTGCGGAATCCGTGATGAGCGCCCGGATGGCGTCGAGGCGGCTCTCCACGAGGAACGATACGCCCAGGAACAGGCCGAGAGCGAGCAGAGCGGAGCCGGTGCGGGCGAGTGGCGGTCTCATGAGCGCAAGAATAGGACGTCGACATTAATGACTGATAAACGACGCGGAAGTGACAGGAATGGCTGTAACGCAGCCGCGGACGGTTTGTTACACCAACATTGCGCCCTGCCTCGCCGTGCTCCGGCCGCCGATCAGCGCAGGAGCATCACGATCAGCGCGATGCCGATGATCGTCATGGCGCCCGTGACGACCCAGCCGAGAACGTTTGAGAGCGGCGAGTTCGTGTGCTTGCCCATGATTGTCGGATTGTTCGCGATGAGGAGGATCATGACGAGGAGCGGCGGCGCGGCGATGCCGTTGAGGATGGCCGCGTAGTAGAGCATGGTGAAGGGCGGCACGTGGATGAAGTTCGTGATGAGCCCCACGACGGTGGCGATGGAGATGGCCCCGTAGAACCCGTGCGCCTGGTAGAACTTGAGGTAGAGGCCCTCCTTCATCTCCAATGTCTCCGACAGCGCGTACGACGCGGAGCCGGCGAGAACGGGCACGGCCAGGAGGCCGGTGCCGACGATGCCGAGCGCGAAGAGCAGCGATGCGGCGTCGCCCGCGAGCGGCCTGAGCGCCTGCGCGGCGTCGGTCGCGGTGGCGATGGCGGTGACGCCGTGCCTCCCCAGCGTCGAGGCCGCCGTGAGGATGACGAAGAACATCACGAAGTTACTGAACACCATGCCGATCGCCGTGTCCTGGCGCATGTTCCGGATGTCGGCATCCGTTACTCTCGGCCTCCCCAGGCCCATCATGCGCAGCTTTCCGCCCGCGATTTCCTCCTCCACCTCCTCGCCCGCCTGCCAGAAGAACAAGTACGGCGAAATGGTCGTGCCCATGATGGCGACGACGTTCGACAGATACGCGCCGCTCCAAGTGATGTTCGGCACGAGCGTGCGAATGGCGACCTCGCCCCACGGCTGCCGCACGATGAACGCCGTGGCGACGTACGCGAAGAGACTGAGGGTGAGGTACTTCAGGAACCGCGCGTACTGCCTGTACGACATGAAGATCTCGAGCACGAGCGTGAGCGCCGTCATGAGGAGCAGGAGCACCTCGAACGGCAACCCCACGACCAGCTGCGCCGACGACGCCATCGCGCCGAGATCGGCGCCGATGTTGATGGTATTGGCGACGAAGAGCAGCGTGACGGCGGCGTACAACACCGCTTTGGGGTAGTGCCGGCGCATGTTGCCGGCGAGGCCGGTGCCCGTCACCAGCCCGATGCGGCCGCACATCTCCTGCACGGCCGTCATGAACGGGATGGAGAACAGCGCCAGCCACAGCTGGCTGAACCCGAACTGCGCGCCCGTCTGCGCGTACGTGGCGATGCCGGACGGGTCGTCGTCGGACGCCCCGGTGATGAAACCGGGGCCGATCTTCTG
>CAZTYD010000144.1:0-3444 GCA_964618035.1 uncultured Candidatus Peribacteria bacterium | reverse complement strand
CCCAAGGGAGGAACTCTTGGAGTTTCGTTTGCAATCTTGCAGTCTTGCAATCTTGGGATCTTTCTCCAGTACTGCTACAGTGTCCGCCATGCGCCGCGGCTTCACGCTCATGGAAATTCTCGTTGTCATCGCCATCTTAGTGGTGCTCGTGGCGATGTCGGTGCCGATCTACACGCAGTACCTGCTGCGCTCGGACCTCGCCAACGCCGTGCAGCTCACGAGCCAGGGGCTCGCGCGGGCCCGCCTTCTTGCGCAGAGCGGGCAGAACGCCGACAACTGGGGGTACACGTCGAGCGGGGTGCTGTTCCGTGGCGTCTCGTACGGCAATCGCAATCCGGCGTTCGATGAGTACTACCACATCCCGGACACGGTGGAGCGCACCGGCATCGAGATGGTCGTGTTCGAGCGGCTCACCGGCGCGCCGAGCATCACCGGCGACATGGTGTTCAGCACGTACGATCAGACGGCGAGGGTGACGATATCGCAGAACTACTGAGGACCCCATCCCCGGCCCTTCCCCCGTCCACCCGCACGCCTGCCGGGGGAAGGGAGCCGCTGAATGTTCTTCATAGTTATTTCCTTCCCCGTGAAGGTCTTTGAGTTTGTTAAACGGAGCAATCGTTCAGTTGCTCAGAAATGGATGTAGCAGGACGGGGGAAGGTGCCCCCGCAGGGGCGGATGGGGCCCGCCCGGGGGAAGGGCCGGGGATGGGGCCTCACTGCATCCACAAAACCAAACGCACAAAAAATCAATCCACTGTCCTGCCCCCTGCGATGATACTATCACTCCGCTTGCGTCTTCCTTCTCTCCTTGTTCGACGGCGACGAGGGTTCCTCCTGCTGGAGATCCTGACCGGCACTGCCGTGCTCGCGCTCTTCCTGGGCGGAGTGGGGTACACCATCATCAACGGGCAGCAGAACACCCTGCAGGGGAGCGACCGCACGCACGCGAGTTACTTGGCCGAACAGGCGATTGAGCGCACGCGCAGCATTCGCGACGAGGGCTTCGGCAGGCTCACGCCGGGCACGTGGGGCGTGGCGCTGGATCCCGCCACCAAGAAGTGGGCGTTCACCGGCATCATCTCGCCGGATGCCGAAGGCTACACCACGCAGGTGACGATTGCGGTGGTGGCACCGGATCGTGTGCGCGCCACGGCGCGGACGACATGGCACCATGGCGTGAACCGCGAGGGCGAGGTGGAGGTGATGACGGAGTTCACCGACTGGCAGCGCGCGTCGACGCTGGGCAACTGGGCGTCGGCGGCCGTCAGCGAGACCATTTCGTCGCTCGCCGGCCCCCTGCAGGATGTCGTCGTCTCCGGCAATTACGCGTTCGTCACGACGGGGTCGTCGCCCGGCTTCTACGTGATCGACGTCTCCGCCGCGCCGCCGGTCGTCCTTCCCTCTCCTCCCGCCGGATCCGCTCTGCCCGCCGGCCTCGTGGGCGGCGCCATGGCGCTCGGCACGGGGAATAGGCTCTACGCCATCGCCAACGATCCCGTCACCGGCCGCTCGATCATTGTCGTGTGCGATATTGTGAACCCCGCAGACGGCGTCGCCTGCTCGCCGTACTACGATTTCGGCGGCAAGGGCGTGCGCGCGGTGTCCATCGCCGTCACGCAGGCGCAAGGCGGCGGCGACCGTCTCGTCATCGGCACCACGCACCGTACGACGTATATGGCCGTCGCGTCGCCGGCTCCTCGGCGCGTCGCGCGGGCAACCAGTCCGGTGCCGCCCCAGTGGTGCCTCTTCTCGTACCTGGTGCCCCACGCAAACGCCGCGTTTGTCGTTAATTCGTCGCAAGATGACAATACTTGGGCGTCGTCGGAGGGCGGCACGGCCACCTCGTCGTCGGCAAATGCCAGCCAACTTCCCAGTTCCGCGACGACGACACCCTCGTCATCATCCGCATCGTCATGTCCCGCCTACAGCGGGCCGGGGCCGAACTGTACCACGGTCTACGTGAACGGCTGTCCGCAGGATTCGTGCTCGTCGCCCTCTTCGTCGGCCTCTTCCTCTTCGTCCATCGACCCCTGCCCGCCCTACGGGTATGCGACCGTTCCTGGCTGCTACACCGCGTACGACGCGAACAATTGTCCCTACGACGAATGTCCGCTTTCCTCGTCGTCTTCTTCCACCACGCCGTCCTCCTCCTCCTCCTCCTCTTCTTCTTCTTCTTCTTCTTCTTCCTCGACGTCATCGACCAGTTCCTCCTCCTCCTCTTTCTCTTCCGCGTCGTCTTCGTCATCGTCGGAGCCCATCGACAACTGCATTCGTGCCGGTTTCTACGGCTGCGCCACCGGCGCGCTCTGTTGCAATGGGCTCACGTGCGACAGTAACCAGTGCGTCGGACAGCCCGACGATCCGTTTGAACTCTGGGTGGTGCGCAACGGTTTCCTGGAAGGAGGCATCGATTTCGACGGCACCATCAACGACATCCGCATCTCGGGCAATCAGGCGCTGCTGGCCACCACGAGTACGCTGCTGCAGTACGCCGTAGCCGATATTGCGACGCCGACGGCGCCGCGGCTCATCTCGCCGCAGCCGGGCTACACCTTCGAGAACGACGGGCTCCGCCTCTTCCGCGACGGCAGTCGCGTGGTGTTCAGCATCCGGCAGGGGACGGGGTACGACGGGCTGAAATCCATCGACGTCGGCGACGGTCTCGTGCCGCCCGACAGCTCGTACGTGGCGGGACGCGACATGGGCGCGGACGTGACGGCCATGGACAGCATCGTCGGATGCTACACGGCGCTCGGCACGGCCAAGACCGGACAGGAGATCCAGGTGGTGGATCCGAAGACGAATCCTCCCACCCTCCACGGATCGGCGCTGGCCCTCGACGGCCCCGCCGTCGACATCGCCTACGACGCCGTGATGGATCGCCTGTACGCCATTACCGACACTACCTTCTACCGCATCGCGCCCGGATCCGGCGCCGATTCCTGCCCGCTGTGATCTTCCCCTCTTCCCGCAACGGCTACGTGTTCCTCGTGAGCACGCTCGTGATCGGCTCCATCGCGGTGGCCGCCACGCTGTCGCTGCTGCTGCTGGGCTGGAGCGCGGAGCAGAACGGGGAGCTGCACGTGCAGAGCGCGCAGAGCGGCGAACTGGCAAGCACGTGCGTGGAGCGCGCCATCCGCAAACTGCAGACGAACTTGAACTACGCCGGCAATGAGGAGATCACCGACCTGCAGCCGTACGGCAGCTGCCGCGTGTACGACGTGGGCGGCACGCCGGGCAGCAACTTCAACCGCACGCTGTGCGTGCAGGGCTTCACGCGCGACAGCGTGCAGCGCATGCAGCAGGTGCTGCTGGCGCGCGTGCTGCCGGCGACGAAGGTGTACGACTACCAGGAGGTGGGGTGCTTCACGCTGTGCACGGGGGTGAATACGCCGAACTGCAGTTCGTCGAGTTCGTCGTCGAGTTCGAGCAGCAGTTCGTC
>CAZTYD010000143.1:0-3483 GCA_964618035.1 uncultured Candidatus Peribacteria bacterium | reverse complement strand
CTCAGCCGCGCCGTCATTGGTCGAGACGCAGCCCGCCCTGCAAGGCAGCTTCATCGACATGACCGGCACGGTGCTGCGGGTGGATCCGTCCGCGCCGACCATCGCCACCATCGACATCGATACCAACGCCGCCATCGACACCGACGGCGATGGCAACGCGCAAAATGACGCGGATACGTTCGATGCATTCTTCCATCAGGCGAAGAACGCGCTGTACCTCTGGTTCCCCGCTCCGCTCACCCTGGAGCGACCGCTGCGCATCCATGCGACCATGCAAGACGGCCAGCAGCAGACGCTCGATGTGATCGTGGGGTCGGCCGCAAGCGGACCGACTGCGCCGGGGGATCTGCGTATCGATGCGCAATCGACGGGCGACGGCACCTACCGTTTCGCGCTCACGCCCCCGCCGCTCACGGGCGAGGGCAATCCGCTGCTCTTCGAGTGGGCGTTCGGCGACGGCAGGCAGAGCCTCATCGAGCAACCGACCCATACGTACGCGCAGGATGGCACGTACCTCGTGACGGTCGCCGTCCGCAGCCTCACGACCGGACGCACCGCGGGCAACGGGCAGACGAGCGTGACGATTGCGGGCGTCTCGGGCTCAGGCGCGACGGTCGTCACCGGTGCGACGAGCTCTGCAGCGACCGCGGAGACCGCCGGCATCACACAGAAATCCGGATGGCTGGGGCTGGTGCTGCGCATCGCGCTCGGCATCCTCATCGTGAGCGGGCTCTTCGGCGGGCTCCTCTGGGCGATCTTCCGGCTGCTCGGGAAGGCGGGCTGGCGTTCGCGGCTCGACGACGCGCTGGACAAGGGCCTTGAGGATGACGGCGTCCGCCATCCGAAGGATGTCATCGACGTGCCGGCCGCACCGCTCGCGCTGCGACGCACCGACGAAGCCTCCGCGACGCCGAAGCCGCCGGCCGCGAAGCCGGCTCGTCCTGCAGATCCTCCCGCGACTGCGTCACAGCCATCCGCTCCTCCGCCGAAGCCGACGCCCGCCCCACCTCCCGCTCCCAGCAATGACGGCGCCGCGCCGCCGTGGTTGCAGAAAGGGCTGGCAGCCACGCCATCGACTCCCCTTCCGACACCACCGCCGCCGAAGCCGCTCCCCACGTCTCCATCGCCGGCGACAGCGCCGGAACCACCGGCATGGCTCAATCCGCAGCCATCCTCTTCTGCAGCCACGCCAGCGCCCAAACCGCCGGCGCAGGCACCCTCCGGACCGATCGACGAAACCGAGGCGCCCGCCTGGCTGAAGCGAGGCCTCGGCGCGGCACCGGCCACGCCGCCTGCGACACAAGCGCCGTCGACCCCCGCGCCGAAGCCGGATAGCGCGTCTATCTCTCCCCCGCCGCCACAGCCGTCGCCCATGCGATCTCCCCCGCCTTCCCCTCCCCCTGCAGCACGCCCGGCACCCGCCAGCGCCTCCGCTGTGACCGCCACGCCGACGGGGCTCAGCGCGGGTGAGGCGACAACGACCGCAGAACGTGCCGCTCCCGCGCCGACGAGCGGCGATCGAGCCGCCCCGCCGCTCGCCACGAAAGAGGAACCGGCCACCGCACCGACGATAGCGCCTGCCGCCACGGTACCAACGCCGACCGCCAGCTCTCCGGCCGCCGCTCAGCCGGCTCCCGCGCCACGGTCCTCACCGCCTGCGGCGCCATCGACACCTGCACCGGCCGCTGCGCCACTCACCGCCCGCACGCCGACGCCAACTGTTCAGACCATGTCATCCGTACCGGCGGCCGCGCCCGTTGCCAGCGCCGCACCATCTGCACCCAAGCCACTGCCTGAGCCGTCGCCCGCACCCGGGGCGTCAACTCAATCGTCGGCTGTTCCCGCGACTGATCGCACGGATGCGGTACCCGATGGAAGGAAGACGCCTGTGCAGAACAATCCGCCGGCCGCCGGCAGCCCCCCAACGAAGACGGACGATGCCGATGAGCGGGAACGCGAACGCAAGCGACGCAAGCGGCAGCGCTACCGCGACAACCTGAAGCGGCGCAAAGAGATGGGCCTCCCTCTCCCCCACGAACAGGATTCGACAGCGGACGATGCAGAGTCTCCTCGCCCCACGCCGGATCAGCTGTCGATGACACTTGAACCGACGGCACCCACCGCTCCTGCTGCATCAACCACCTCTGTCGAGAAGCCGGCACCCGCACCAATGCCCGCGCCCATCCCTTCCACTCAGGAACCATCCGCTGCGCCGATCGCGCAACCCGCTCCTGTCGCGCCTGCACCTCCCGCCCCTCCAGTGATCGCACCAGACAAGAAGCCCGACGACGATGTCGCCTTCGTCATCAGCGCCGACAGTTTGAACCCGCCCAAGGACGATCAACCGGGCGCAGCCTGATCGAAAATGCGCATGAAGAACTATTTCCTTCGAAGGAAATTCGTTTAGAATGCCCGTGCCTTGCGAACACGCGGCTTCACCGCGTGACGCGAGCACTTCGTGTGGCGAGCGTAGCTCAGTGGTTAGAGCATCTGGTTGTGGTCCAGAGGGTCGTGGGTTCGAAACCCATCGCTCGCCCCATCATACACACAGAGAATGCGTCCCTTCTGATCAAACCAAAGTCAAACACCCCATTTCCGCATCCCGAAGACACTCTTCCCAATTCCCCACCCTTCTGGTAGATTACCTGACCAAGTATGGCTGATCCCCTCTTCCGCACGCCCAAAGGCACCCACGACTCCCTGCCGGAGGAACAGATGTACATGACGTACATCAAGAAGGCCGTCCGCCACCGCGCGCGCCAGGCCGGCTACAAGCGCATCGAAACGCCCATGTTCGAGCAACGCGGCATCTACGAGCGCGGCATCGGCGAGCACACGGACGTGGTGGAGAAGGAGCTCTTCACGGTGATGGGCAAGCGCAATGCCGACGAGGAAGGCCGCGAGTTCGCGCTGCGCCCCGAGTTCACCGCCGGCATCTGCCGCGCGTACATCGAGCACGGCATGCAGCAGCTGCCGCAGCCCGTGGAACTCTACGCCATCGGCCCGTGCTTCCGCTACGACCGACCGCAGAAGGGGCGCTTCCGCCAGTTCACGCAGTTCGACATGGAGGTGATCGGCCTGCGCGATCCGAGTCTCGACGCGCAGATCATCCACGTGTTCTCGAAGATCCTCGGCGATCTCAAGATCCTCCCGCGCCTCACGCTGCAGGTGAACAACATCGGCACGGCCGAGAACCGCGCGGCGTACGTGGCATCACTGAAGGATTACTTCATTGGTAAAGAGCGCAACCTGCCGGAGGACGACCGGCGCCGGCTGGGAACGAACCCGTTGCGCCTGCTGGATTCCAAGGAGGAAGACACGCAGATCCTGCTCAAGAACGCCCCCGCGCTGGAGCAGTTCCTCTCCGAGGAGAGCAAACAATTCCACGCCACGCTCCTCGAGTACCTGCAGGAGCTCGGCATCGAGTACGTGGAGAACCCGCTCCTCGTGCGCGGGTTGGACTACTACAACCAGACGGTGTTC
>CAZTYD010000142.1:3200-3491 GCA_964618035.1 uncultured Candidatus Peribacteria bacterium | reverse complement strand
TCTCCGGCGTGTGCTGATGCCGAACCTCGGCGTCCGGGTAGAACGCCGTGATCTGCTTCTCGACGATGGAGACCAAATTCGGCTGCGTGATGACGTAGAACGTGAGCTCTCCGCCCTCCACGTACATCTCGAAGCTGATGGTGGCGTAGCGGAAGATCCAGAAATGGATGAACCGCCAGAACGTGAGATCCTTCACCTCCCACAGCGCGCGGTACAGCTGCTCCATGATGGCGACTTTCTCTTTGAAATCTTTCTCGGTGCGCTTCTCCTGATCGATCGTGCTGTCGGTGC
>CAZTYD010000142.1:0-3190 GCA_964618035.1 uncultured Candidatus Peribacteria bacterium | reverse complement strand
CGACTGGCGCCGCATGCGAACGCAGATCGCAGCGCGCAGCACCGCTGCACCCGCGCACAGCGTCACCTTCTTGCGCGCGCGCGTGACTGCGGTGTAGAGCAGCTCGCGCGTCAAGGCCCGGTTCACCTGCCGCGGCAGCAGCACCTTCATGTGCAACAGCTTGCGCGACATGCGCCATGCGTACGCGACGCGCATGTGCCGCACGCACTCCCGCCACAGGATGTAGAGCGAGACGAGACCGACGGCGAACTCGAGCGGGTACGACAGGAACAGGTCCCACAGGAACGCCCACAGGTGCCATTGGAACACCTCGTTCATCACGATGATCGAGATCCAGATGACCGGCCAGATGATGAGTTCGAGCAAGGCAACCACGGCGAGCGGAGTCAGTGGAGAGGATACAACATATTCCCTTCAGTATAGCAGAAACGGCGTGACAGAGGTAGACACCCCCCGCGAGACGCGTGATGATTCTTATTCGATAAAATATGTTGTAATGCTATTGAAAGCCCTTGGCGGTGATCGGCACCGACGACGCCGGCCAAGGCGTACACGCCCTCTTTCGGTCATAAACGGCTCCGGCTACAGGCCGGTACACGACGCCACGCGCATGCGTATGGATCGGCGCCGCCCGCCTTGGTCGGCGAGCGTGAAGACGTACTCTCCCTCCATGGACGGAGCGAACGCATACTCTTCGCCCGGCATGATCCACTGATCGGCATCGTCCTTCGTCCCGTCGGGCATCCGCACCGACCGCACGACGAACGTCTGTTTCGACGTGAGCGTGAGCGTTTGACCCAGCGGGAAGGTGGTCGGAATGCCGCGCGAGAGGACGGCATGCGCCACGCGGCGGTGGTACATGCCCGTCGGCGCGCATGAACCGACCATCGACTGATTCCTCGCCGACCCGTCAACCAGCGACACGTCGCCCAGGCGCTCGAAGCGCGCGCGGATCTTCCCTTTGGATCGATCGGCGATGGTCGTGAACGCGGCGAGGCTCAGATCCATGTCGCGCCCCGCGACGAACGGACCGCGGTCGTTGATCCGCACGATCACGCTCTTGCCGTTGTCGATGTTCGTCACGCGCACCAACGTGTTGTGCGGGTAGGTGCGATGCGCCGCCGTGAGCTCGTTCATGTCGAACTTCTCGCCGAAGGCGGTGCCGTGCCCCTGGAATTTCTCGGAGTACAAGCTCGCCTCATGCTCCTGATTCTTCAGGAGATCATCGAACGCGGTGATCAGCGCGCTCAGCGCGCCGGCGCTGACGGTCGATTGCAGGTTCGCCGTTCCGGTGAAGGGAAATCGCTCGAGCAGCGACGGCAGGTTGTCCACGGTCAGCAGATCGTTGTCATCCACGTTGCGCGTGCGCAGCAGCCACAGCGCCGCATCGCGCAGCAGGAGCGGCTCGTCGGGATGAAACCCGTCGGCGTCGTCCAAGAGCGATCGCTGCTTGGCGTACGTGATCTCGTCGTAGCCCGCCGATCCCTTCGGCACATCCGCAAACCCCTTCGTGTGAATCTCGCCGACCGGCCGCTTCACGCTCTGCCAAATCTGGACGAATCCGTCTCTCCGCGACATAGCAGCATCTTGGGCGAAGGCGACAGCGGGCACGCACGTACTGACGATCATCAGGAGAGAGGCGATCTTCTTCATAGGCATCCACCTTCACCTACCGAGAAAGGAAGATCAATTGACTCGCCGGGAAAATTTTTTCTGAGCCCGGAGCAAGCGCTGCGGGAGCATACGACAAGGCAACCATGGTTCGAGGCTCGCTGCGGCTCGCACCTCACCATGACATCTTTCGTTCGCTGCGGCTCGCGCCTCACCATGACGTCCTTCGAGGCTCGCTTCGCTCGCACCTCGGGATGGCACTCTCAGAAACGCCCTATACCCGTCGCTCCACTTGGGGATTGGCATTTTGGCGTCTTGGATTTTCGTTTGCAATCTTGCAGTCTTGCCATCTTGCATTCTTCCCTCACAGCGCTCCCCACCCCTCCCCCCTCACGCGCTGGTACAACAGCGTCCGCAGCTGGCCGCGCAGGGCGGCGACGGTCGAGGGTCCGACGTTGCCCGCGCCTTTGTCATTCTCGGCTTTCACAACCCCGGTAGCGATTTGAAACGCGAGCACGGCCTGCCTCGTGACATCGCCGAAGAGGCCGCTGATGCGGTCCTGGGGAAAGAATCCGCGGCCGGCCAGGAACGACTGCAGGCGGCGCACTTGATCTCCCTTGTCGCCGATGGCGAGGAACGCGCCCACGTCCAGTTTGCGCTCGGCGATGATTTGATCGATGCGGCGCAGCATCAGCAGCGTGCGCGCCTCCTGCGCCACGATCTTGCGATCCCACGCCGTCAGGAGTTTCTTCTGCGTGAGCGGCCCGATGCGCCCCGCCCCCGGCGACTGCGCGCCGCCGACGAGCTGGTGATCCTTCTGGAACGCGACGATGGCGGCGAAGAGCGTGTCGTCGTACGTGCCGCTCGTGCGGCCGCGGTAGTAGCCCAGGAAGCGGAGCGTGCGCTGCGCGGCGAGCACGTCGCCGCGCGGGCTGGCGCGATCGACGAAGACCGTGATCGGCTTCTTCGCCTCCAGCCGCTTCTGCGCCGCCTCGAGGTACGCGGCCGTCGTCTCGGTGAGACGATCGCTCGGCTCCGCGAGATCGTAATCACGCAGGAAAGCCTGCAATGCCTTCTGCGTCTCGGCGCCGAAGAGATCCGTGGTCGAACGAGTGAAGTACCCCAGTGCCTTGAGGTGCTCCTGCAGGATCTGCGCCGACAGCGATCGCTGGTTCAACGTGACCCCGCCCGCACCGAGCGTCAGTTCGCTCACAACGAAATTCTTCAGCAGCGAAAGGGGCGCCGGCAAAGCGGCAAAATCCACAGATTCCCTCGGCTGCGCGGTGCCGTTGGGGTACACCGTCCCGCGCACGCGCTGCACGCCGAACGCGAGTGCGCGCGCCAGGCCTTCTTCGCCGGCGCCCGCCCACACGTCCAGCCGGTGCACGCCGGCGTCCGTCACCTGGATGGCGCCGCCGCGGTCCGCCACCTTCAGCGTCCCGATGCCCGGCAGTGTGATGACCGTGCCGAACGCGTACGCTGGCGGCGCGGCGAGCATGCCCGGATAGACGGGGGCGCCGCTCGCGCCATGAGTCCCGTTGCCGTTGAGTTCTCTATCGGCCTCAAAACTGCCCTTCAC
>CAZTYD010000141.1:0-3496 GCA_964618035.1 uncultured Candidatus Peribacteria bacterium | reverse complement strand
ACAAAAAATTGTGTTTTGTCGAGGGTGGAGGCGGGGTTTCCGTTGAAGAAAGGGAAGGAATATGGTGGACGGGTGTATACCCATTTGGAAGAGGACCCAACATTGCAAGACTGCAAGATTACAAATTTTTTTCTGCTTCCCTTTTCAAATTGTTGTGCGCCGAGAAGAGTCGCTTGTAGGATGCGATCGTGTTCACGGGCCTTGTGGAAGCGACGGCAGTCATTCTTCAGAAGACAACGAGCGGGTTGGTGATCGAACGGCCTGCGAGTTTCGACGACGGAAAAGAGGGAATGAGTATTTGCGTCAGCGGTGCCTGCTTATCGATCACAATATTTGATCAAAATTCTCTATCGTTCGATGTGGTAGAGGAAACGTGGGCACGGACGAAGCTTGGAACGTTGAAGGCCGGCGACCGCGTGAACCTGGAGCGATCGCTCCGCCCATCGGATCGCTTCGACGGGCACATCGTGCAGGGACACGTGGAAGGAGTCGCGACGGTGAGGACAGTGGAGCGGGGCGAGAACCAGACGGTGGTCTGGCTGGAGCTCCCTACGAAACTTGCGCGCTTCGTGGTGGCGAAAGGATCGCTATGCATTGATGGAGTATCTTTAACCGTAGCCGAAAGAAAAGATCAACAATATTGTTCAGTAGCGCTGATTCCCCACACGCTCACCCACACGACACTCGGTACTATAAAGGAGGGCGACACGGTGAACATTGAGACGGACAGCCTCGGCCGCTACATTGCCGCACTCCTTCCTCACGCCTGACCATGCGACGCGATACTCCCTCGCCGGCGGTGAAAGCGGATCCGCAGTGGCGGATCGGCATCGTGTGTTCCTCCTTCTATGAGGAGGAGATCGCGGGGCTGACGGAGGGCGCGCTGCGCACCCTGCAGGAGGCGGGAATTTCTCCCGACCATATTCAAGTGTACGAGGTGCCGGGCTCCTTCGAGATTCCGCTCATCGGTGCGGCGTTGGCGCAGGAAGAGGCGGTGGATGCGCTCATTGGGCTCGGCATCATCGTCGAGGGCGAGACGCAGCATGCCCGCCTGCTGGCCGAGCAGACGACGGCGGGATTGATGCAGGTGCAGTTGGCGTACGGCCTCCCCTTCGCTTTCGAAGTGCTGTACGTGCAGGATCTCGCCCAGGCCCGGGCACGCAGCGGCGCCGATGGGAACAAGGGCGCCGAGGCGGCGTACGCGGTACTACAATCGCTCTCGCTCCTCAACTCGATCCGCGCCGGTGCGATTGAATAACGAAAGTGTTCACCGTACGATGATTTCCGCTTTCCCCTCTGCGTATGCGCTCCTTGCGATTCTTGGCGTTCCTACCGTTTTTCCTGCTCACTACGCTGCCCGCTTTCGCGGCGACGTTCAGCGACGTGCCGGACTCGTACCGTTTTCGCAGCGAAATCTACCTTCTGGTCGACAAGGGGATCGTCAACGGGTACCCAGACGGCACCTTCCAGCCGAACCGCCCGGTGAACCGTGCGGAGATGCTGAAGATGCTCTACAAGGCGGATGGCTACGAGCCGTCCGAACCGCAGACGCAGTGTTTCGGCGATGTCGTCGCCGGCCACTGGGCCGAGCGGTTCATCTGTGCCGCCAAGCATAGCGGGTACGTCCAGGGCGTCGGCGACGGGACGTTCGCGCCCGAGCGGTTCGTCACGAAAGCCGAGGGCATCAAGATGCTGCTGAAAGTGTTCGAGTTCGACATGTCCCTCGCTGCATTGAGAGATTTTGCGCCGCCGTCCTTCGAGGACGTGCAGCCGGCTGACTGGTCGTACAACTACATCGCCGCGGCGTACGCGAAGCACATCCTGCCCATCGGCGACGAGGACGCCCGTTTCTTCGAGCCCGACGCGCCGCTCACGCGCGGTGAGGCGGCCGTGCTCATCAGCGGGGCGCTGCGGGCGCAGATGGTGGAACTGGAGGAGAAGTCGGTCGTGCCCAGTTCCGCGTCGTCCGCATCGGTCGTGCCGCCGGCATCATCGGCGAGCAGCGCGAGTACTTCGTCCGTTCCGTCATCCGCCTCCTCTCAGAAGACGGCGGGCGCCCCTTCCTACTCACCGGCCCTGTCGAAGACGGTGGGCTTTCCGTTCGTCGAGAACCAGAAGTTCAGCGGCAAGAAGCCGGTGGCGTACCGGTTCGAGCTGAAGGCGAAGACGACCGTCGACATCGCCGTCGCGCTCCAGAACCCCGGCAACGTGCTCTGCCGGCTCTACCGGTTGGAGAAGAATGGGTTCGCGACGGAGTACTACCTGGGGTACCAGGAGACGAAGAACTGCTGGCTCCTGAACACGCTTTTGCCGGGGACGTACCAGTTGCAGTTGCAGCCGACGGTCGACAGCCCTTCCTTCAGCGTCATCGCCCAGGCCGGCGCCGGGGACGGCAACGACGGGTTCTCTCAGGCGGCGGAACTGACATCGCGTTTGTCGGGTGAACTCGGCGCGTTGGACCTGCAGGATTTTTTCAGGTTTTCCGTGCCGCGCACCAAGACCGGCGAGCAGACGATGACGGTATCGGTGACGAGCGACAAGACGGTCGCATGCTTCATCTACCCGCTCGACAACGTCGAGCTCTCCAGTTTCGCGCAGCCGGAATGCAACAAGCCGTTCTCGTACCCGTACGGCAGCTACATGGTTGCCGTCTCGCACGATGCGACTGCCTCGCCGCGCGCAGTCAAGCAGACGTACACGATCGAACTGAGCAAGTGAAGCGGTCGAGGAGCTTCGACGGTCATCTTCTCTGCCGAGAGTAAGTAAGTATGGCGTTGGAAACGTCTGTAATGAGACATGGTTCAATGCTACACTTTTCCTCCATGTCCGAGCTCTCCACCATTCCCGAAGCCATCGAGGCCCTGCGCGGCGGCCGGTTCGTCGTCGTGGTCGACGACGAAGACCGCGAGAACGAAGGCGATCTCATCATCGCCGCCGAGTTCATCACCGAAGAGAAGATGGCCTTCATGATCCGGCACACGGGCGGCGTGGTGTGCATGCCGCTCTCGAACGACATCGCGGACTTGCTGCAGCTGCCGCCGATGATCGCCCATAACAACTCGAAGTTCGGCACGGCGTTCACGGTGAGCATCGAGGCGGCCGAGGGGGTGACGACCGGCATCTCGGCGCACGACCGCGCGAAGACGATCTCGGCGGCTATCAATCCGGTGGCGAAGCCGGACGATCTCCGGCGGCCGGGTCACGTGTTTCCGCTGCGCGCCCAGGACGGCGGCGTGCTGGTGCGCACGGGCCACACGGAGGCGACGGTGGACCTGTGCCGCCTGGCGGGGCTGCGGACCGGCGGCGTGCTCAGCGAACTGATGCACGACAACGGCACGATGATGCGCATGCCCGACTTGCAGGAATTTGCCGCGCGTCATACGCTGCCGATCATTGCCATCGCGGACCTTGTGGCGTGGCGTCGTCAGCACGAGACGTGCATCCGCCGCGAGGCGGAATCGAACCTCGAGACCGAGACCGGGCTATGGGGCATCCG
>CAZTYD010000140.1:0-3530 GCA_964618035.1 uncultured Candidatus Peribacteria bacterium | reverse complement strand
CCTGCGGCGTGAGTCCGTAATCGACATACGACCCACCGTTCGTGAGGATCGAGGGCGTACCGCCGTTATCGACGCTCACCTGAATGCGCGGGAGAGGCCGGTGGAGGATCGTCCCGCTCATCGTCACGGAGAAGTAGCTCGGCTGCGCGTTCTGCACCTGGTAGTAGAAGTACAACGTGTGCGAGTACAGGCCCGGCGCGGCGGCATGGTCTCGATTGAGACCCAGCCAGTACGGAGAGGATTGCACCGGCGCCAGCGTGCGTTTCGTATTGGTCGTATTGGCGATGTCCAGCCGAGCGCTGCCGGTCGAGAGCACGCCGATATCAGCGAAGTTGCCGCTCGGGATGATATCGAACGTGGTCGAACCATTGTTGACGATCTGCGGGTAACCGGGAGCGTCGATGGATTCGTCGGTGTAGAGCGTCGGGAAATTATAGGTCTCGCCGTTTCTCAGAAGTTTCCCATCGTACAGCAGGCGTACGTCCGTCACCGGCGGCGCGGCGATCTTCCCCGTCACGTTGAAGACGAAGGGATTCTTGCCGGTGACATTGTTCCCCAGCTGCACCTGCGACGCGTAGTCGCCGGATGCAAGCGGCGATTTCATACCGAGGTGGAACGTCGTCGTCTCGCCGGGCTGGAGCGTGGTCTTGTCGTAATTGAGCGTCACTTGGAAGCCCGTCGGATCGCTGAACGCGATGGGCGCGAGGGTGAGCGCGGCCGTGCCGATATTCTTCACCGTGAAAAACATCTGGCTGCCTCCGTTGATTTGCGGTGCGGCCCAGCCGCTGGGGATGACGTACGTTCCGTACCGCACTTCGATGTCCGGCCCCGCCGCCGCATTCACGGTGCCGGCGACGGTGAAGGGGAACGGCTGCGGCTGGCTCGCGTCGTTGTGCACGATGCTCACCGGACCGCTCTTCGTCTCCACTACCGTCGCATCCTTGCGCACGACGAACGTCGTGCTCGCGTTCGGCGCCAGCGAGAGGGCGCCGAGGTTCTGCACCAGCGTGAAGCCGGCTGGCACCGAGGCGACGGGCTGGAGCGTGAGGTACGTCGAGCCGATGTTCTTCACGGTGAAGGTCTTCGTGAGAGGATTACCTACCGTCGTGGCGCCGAAGTTGACGGTGCTGCTCGGGTTCACGGGCGTCGCGCCATCCAGCACCTGGATCTTGGGAGCGGCGGCGGATGTGACCGCGGACGCAAGGTTGATGATGAACGGATCCTCATTTGCATCGTTATTCGCGAAGCTGATCCACCCCGCGTACGTGCCCGCCGCCTCCGTTCGCGAACCGACGACGAGCGTGGTGCTCGCGCCCGGTGCAACCGTGGCTGCGTAGTAGCGGGCGATGTAGTACGGGGAATTGGCGCTCCCGTTGATGGTGGTGCTCAGCGTGAGCGTCGCGTTCCCCACGTTCTTGACGGTCAGGGTCTTCTCGAGCGTCGAGCCGACGATCCCCGATCCCAAATCCACCCTCCCGCCGAGCGGCACGTCCGTTGGGCCGTCGAGCACTTGGATGTCGGGAGCGGACGTCGATGCCGCTATCACTCTGTAGTCCATCGAGAACATGAACGGGCTGCGCGGCGCATCGTTCGAGTAGAGGTAGAGCGTCCCTTGGAACTGTCCTTCGTTGCCGTCATCCAAACGGACGGTGAACGGTATGCTCTGTCCCGGATTCAACGTGAAAGGAGGCAGGAGATCGACCACGAACGACGAGCTGCCGTAGAAGTTCGACGAGGACACGGTGAGCGGCGCGGTACCGATGTTCTTGACGACGAAGCTCTTGACCGGTGCCCCGGAAGCCTGGTTCTTGGGGAACGTTCCGAAATCCAGGTAGCCGTTCATCGGCACATCCGTCGTTCCCTGCAGCACCTGGATGCGCGGCGCATTGCCGGCTACGACGATGCCCTGCACCTGGAAGACGAACGGATTCTTCGTCAGGTCCGTGTGGTCGATGCTCACGCGCCCGTTCGGCGATCCCTCGGCCCCCGCATCCATCTGCAGCGTGAAGGTGGCGGAAGCGCCGGGGGCGATCTGCGTCGCGCTGAGCGGGGAGGTGATCGTGAAGCCCGCCGGCACGGAGATGAGCGAGTTGACGACCAGGACGTCGGTACCCACGTTCTTGATGCGGAACACCTTCGAGACCGACGCCCCCTTCTGCACCGTCCCGTAATCGACCGTGGAATTGGGCTGCACCTGCGTCGTTCCCTGCCAGACTTCGATCGAGGCGTTGCTGGCCGTCTTGAAGGTGAGATCGGACGAGAAGGCCTGCGGGTACGAGGGCGCGCGCGAATTGACGCGGAAGTGGTAGACCGTGTTCTGCGAGAGGCCGCTCAGTTGCACGGAGTGCCGGATGACGGGCGTGGGATCGCGGGGCAGCGACACCTGGTACGGCGGGCCGGCGGCTGTGCCGTACTCCACCTGGGAGTCCGCGTACACATCGGCGGCCGGGGGCCCGTGCGTGGAGGTGGCCCACGAGATCACCGCGGATGTCTTGGTGATGTTCGTCACCTGCACGTCGCGGATGTAGAGGTCGGCGGCGCCACTCGAGGCGGATGAAGCGACGGCAGACGACTGGGACGCGCCGGACGACGCGCTCGACGCCTTCGCCGCCGCCGTATCGGAGTAGAGCGCGAGGACGGGATCGTTGAAGATGCCGAAGCCAGTCCACGTTTTGCCGCCCACGTACTTCCATACCATTCCCTTCACTCCCAGCGGACCGCACGCGGCGGCGCGGGGCATCACGCGCTGCCACAAGTGTTGCCACCACGGCCCGGCGGCCGCCTGCGTGCTGTCGGTAGTATCGTAACGGAACCCGCCGCTCGCCGCCGATGACGCAGCCGACGAGGCCGGGGCGTCGGGAATGGCGGGACCTGACTGACACGGAATACCGGGATCCTGCTGCGTGCCCGCGTACAGTTCGTTCTTATAGACCGCGAGCGCGTGGACATCGGTGCCGAGCTCGTCGCTGACGAGCGCCCAGCTGATGCCGTCGTACGCGTAGACGAGCCCCGCCGCGTGCCAGGTATCGCCGATGTGGACGAGGGCGGTAGTGTGGACGAGGGCGGTCACGCCCGCGTAGAGGCGGCCGTTGAAGACCTCCAGATCGTTGACGTCGATGATGGAATCCCCCGGGACAACCGGCAACTGCACGTCCGTCCAGTTCCCGTTGTCGTACCGGTACACCCGGCCGCCGATGTCGGCGGGGTTCGCTCCCGTGTAGTACGCGCCCGGATCATTGGGCCCCACCTGCGCGTTATCGCCGGCACCGGCGAAGAGCTGGCCGTTGTACTCTGCGAGCGCGCTGACGAGGTACGTCGTGCCGGACGGCGCGGGAAGCGTCTGCCCCACCTGGAACCAGTTGAATCCGTTGTAGCGGAAGACTTTCTGGCGAGCCCCGGCGTAGAGCGAACCCTGGTACGACAGCAGCGAACGGACATTGTCAAAAATACCGATGGTCGTGAAGCCGGTGGCCGGATCGTAGCGCTTCACCACCGTCGCCTCCGCCCAGGGGGAGACGTCCGGCCCGCAG
>CAZTYD010000139.1:0-3540 GCA_964618035.1 uncultured Candidatus Peribacteria bacterium | reverse complement strand
CAAGATTGCAAGACTGCAAGATTGCAAACGAAACTCCAAGAGTTCCTCCCTTGGGTCTTCCTTGCAATCTTGCAGTCTTGCAATCTTGAATCCTTACGTCTTTTGTACACTTCCTACCACGCTGTAAATCGGCACGATAATGGCAATGGCGATTGTGCCTACCAGCGCGCCGATGAAGAGGAGGAGCATCGGCTCGAGGATCACCGGCAGCTTCTGCGCGGTGTCGTTCGCCTTCTTCTCGTAGATGTCCGAGATCTTCAGCATGATCTTCGAGAGCGATCCGGATTTCTCGCCCGTCATCACGAGCTGCTGTACCGAGATAGGCAAAAGCGCGTTGCTGCTGCGGATGAGCTCGAAGCTCTTGCCGAACGAATCGCCGACGTTGATGTGTTCGAGCAGACGGAAGTAGAACTTGCGGTACGCGACGATGGTCGTCACCTCGGCCAGCGAGTTCACGGCCTCGATGAGCGGCACGCCCGCTTCGAGCAGGCTGCCGAGGATGACGCCGAAGCGCGCGATGGTCGCCTCGCGCATCAGCCGCCCGATGCCCGGAATGTGGAACGTGATCCACTGGAAGAAGACCTTCGCCGGCGTGAACTTCGCGAGGATGACGAGCACGATGCTGCCCACGAGAATGCTCGGCACGACGACCGTCGCGTACTTCGTGAAACCGTTGGTGAACGCGATGAGGATGCGCGTGATCAGCGGCAGCTTCACGTTGAGCGAGAACAGCACGCCGATGAGGTTCGGCAGCACGAAGAGCCCCAAGCCCATCACGATGATGAACATGAGCACGATGACGATGGCCGGGTAGATCATCGCCATCTTGATCTTGCCCTTGAGCGCCGCATCTTTCTCTTCTTGTTCCGCCAGGTGCTCCATGTTCTGCGCGAGGTTGCCGGCCTCCTCGCCGATGCGGATGAGCGAGATCGCGTGCGGCGAGAAGAAGTGCTGCGCCGCCAGGGCACGCCATAGGGCGCTCCCGTTCTCCACGGCGTCAACCACGTTCAGGAGCATCTTCTTGAGCGGGCGCGGCCTCGTCTCCTTCTGCAGCGTGTGCAGCGCATCGACGAGCGGCAGGCCCGCGTTCAGCATCGTCGCGAGGTTCTGGATGAGCACCATGCGCTCCTTGCCCAGCCCGAAGTACTTGATCGCTCCGAGGAAGTCGTGGAACCCGCCCTCCTTGATATGCAGGATGTCGAGGCGCTTCTTCACGTTCTTCGCGATCTTGGCGGATTCGGGCGGCGGAGCCGGCTTCTGGTCGACGAGCGCCCTGTGCTGCAGGTTGCTGAGCGGCTGCTGCGCTGCCTCGGCGGCGGCAGCCTGTTCCTGGAGCACCTCCTCGAGGACGTTCGGCGAGCGGATGCGCTCGAGGTGCGAGTTGGCCGCCATGATCCGCCCCGGGTTCGTCGCGAGGGCATCGTTGACCGCCGCGCCGTCGGCAGCCGCCTGCGGCACGAGGGACTCCGACGAGAGCACGATTTGGTTCGTATCCTGCGCGAAGGCCGACCGCCGCCGCGCGCGCGCGCGCGGTTCCGCGGGTTCCGACCCGCCGGATGGGAAGAACGTCGGAAAGTTGCTGTTCAGGAATGTTTTCAGGCGCAGCTTCGCACTGCGCGACTGGAGCTGCCGGAGCAATTCTTCATTCAATTCCCCATCCGCGTCATCCGGTACGTCGGCTTGCGCCTGCGGGAAGAACGTCGGCAGCGCCTCGTGGAGCTTCGCGCGCAACTGCGAGGACTTGCGAGGCACGGCATGCACGGGCTTGTCGGCAATGACGGGCCGATCTGCCGCGCTCGCGCGGCGCAAATTGCTGGTCCGGCCGGCCGGCTCGGCGGCCGCTGCCTCTTTCTTCCCCCCTCTCCGCAGGAATGCGGAGAGCAACCCGGCGCGCTTCGCCTTCGGCTGCCTGCCGACGAACGGCGACTCGGCATCACCGAAGAACTTCGGCTGATCGCTCGCGGGTTGAGTCGGCACGGCGGCGGCGGTCGGCGCGTCTTCGGCACCGAAGAATCTGGTCAGTTGCCCGAAGAATCCCTTCTTCGGCGGCGCGAGGGTCTGCGCCATCGCACTGGGCGGCACGAGGGGCGCGTCCGGCGCGAGGGTGAGCGGCACCGCATCGGGCATCGCAACATCGGCGAGCGGCGCATCCTCCGACGCCTCCTGCGCATCCGACGCGAATGCCGCGGGCATCTGGATAGCCGGGTCCTGCGTCGCCACTGCGTCGCCCAGCGGCAGCGATTCCGACGAGAGCATGATGAAATCCTTCTCGCTTCCCTGGGTCGCGTTCTCGGAGACTCTCGACGATGCGGGCGCAGGTGACGCCTTTCTGCCCGCCGTCTTTCCGGCAAAGAGACGCCGGAGGAACCGCGGGCGAGCGGGTGCGGCGGGCGTCGTCGCGGCCGCAGACGCCTGTCGGCGTCGCGGGAAGAGCGAGTGCCACAGACTGTTGCGACGGGCCGACGGAGCGGGGATCGGGGCAGCCGCGGAAGCCGGCTCTTCGGCCAGTACTTCCGCCAGCGCATCGGGTGCGGGCGGCGTGGGCACAGGAGCCGCATCGGCCGTGGGGGCGTCCGCGAGCTCGGTGAGGGGCGCATTTTCCTGCCGTGCAGCGTCCGGCATCGCCGGCACATCGGCAACGATTTCCTCCAGGGCGGAAGAGGGCAATTCGGCAGCCGGCCGCCGACGCGGTGCAGGTGCCGGCGCTGTCAGCGACATCCAGAAGCGGCGGAAGAAGCGGCGCAACCGCCCTGTCTTGCGGATTCCACCATCCTTCTTCGGCTTCCGTGCTTTCTTGGGCTGCGCCACGCTGGCGAGCGCGCCCTTCTGCTTCACATCCAACGATCGATGGAGCTCGCGCAAAAATTCCGCCACTTCCGGATCCATTGCAGGCACGGACGCCGATTCATCGGGCGATCCGCCGCGCACTCCTCTCGCCGAGGACGCGCGCGCCTTCTGCGCGTGGCCATGCCTACGGCGACGGAAGGCCGGCGCGCCTCCGCGGCCGTACGATGAGTCCTGGGCGCGACGGTCGGATCTATTTCTTGGCATGGTAGGCGGCACTCAGAAGTTCGGGAGGAGCGGCGACGCGCATGAGCTCTTCGATGGTGGTCATGCCGGATTTCACCTTCTCGAATCCGTCGTCGAACAAATTTTTCAGACCCTGTTTGCGCGCGAGGTTGTTCAGATCGGTGGCCGACGCGCGCGCGGTAATGAGCTGCTCCATCTCGGGCGTCACCACGAGGAGCTCGTAGATGCCCACGCGGCCGCGGAAGCCGGTGCCGCCGCATGAGTCGCATCCTTTGCCGCGGTACAGTCGCACCGCCTCCTTGCCCGGGAAGTACTTGTCGGCGCCCGGGAAGAGCTTCTGCGCGTCGGCATTCGTCATGGAGTAGCTGAAGCGGCACTGCGAGCAGATGCGGCGGATGAGGCGCTGGCCGATGACCACTTCGAGCGTCGACGCGAGCAGGAACGGCTCCACGCCCATCTCGAGCAGGCGGGGCACGGCCGTCGCCGCGTCGTTCGCGTGCAGCGTCGAGA
>CAZTYD010000138.1:0-3581 GCA_964618035.1 uncultured Candidatus Peribacteria bacterium | reverse complement strand
GAAGAGGTGAAGAAATTTGATGTGGCGGAATTGATGGGGGAATTTTTGTGAATCATCCCCCCCGTAGAGACGCCCCACCGGGGCGTCTCTACGGGGTGTTGATTTTTTGTCTTTGTACGGCCACGATTGGCGTTCTATCGCCTGGTAGAACGTCTGTTGGTATTCTCCGTCTGATCAATGCGCATTGACATCCTCACGTTATTCCCCGGCCCATCCTCCGCTGCGGGCTCCGGAGGGCAGGCATGTTCCTCTCCATTGTATGCGCATTGATATTTTGACGTTGTTCCCCGGCATGTTCACAGGCCCGCTCACCGAGAGCATTCTTCGGCGAGCTCGAGATGAAAAGCTAGTCGACATTCGCCTGCATGATCTGCGCACGTACGCCAAGGGCAACTACAAGCAGGTCGACGACAAACCCTACGGCGGCGGCGCGGGCATGGTGATGATGGCCGAGCCGATCGTGCGGTTGATCGAACAGGTGTCGGGTCCGTCGGTCGTAGAGACGCCCCGTCGGGGCATCTCTACGCCGCACCGCATATATTTTTCCCCGCGCGGCAAACGTTTGCGCCAAACGACGGTGGAACGATTGGCAAAAAAACACGAGTGGCTCTTGTTGCTCTGCGGCCACTACGAGGGCGTGGACCAGCGCGTGATCGACGGGTGGATCGACGAGGAGATCTCCATCGGCGACTACGTGCTCACGGGCGGCGAGCTGCCGGCGATGGTGCTGGTGGACGCGGTGGCGCGGCAGATTCCCGGCGTGCTCGGCAAGGAGGAATCGGCGGCGGAGGAGAGCTTCTCGAAGTCGCTCGGGCGCAAGCGCGAGTACCCGCTGTACACGCGCCCGGAGGTGTTTCGCGGCCTGGCCGTTCCGCCCGTGCTCCTCAGCGGGCACCATAAAGAGATCGAGAAGTGGAAGAGGGAGCAGTTGCTCTAGCTTGTAGCTGGTAGCTGGTTGCTTGTAGGGTGAGGGCATGGATATCGGGGTGTCGCTTCGTGAACGGCTTGATCGAGAACGTGCAATCATCCTCTCGCTTCGCGTGCGGCCGGGCGCGCGGCGGACGCAGTGGCGATCGGTGATGGCGGATGGATCCATCAAAATAGACGTCGCCGCGGCTCCCGAAGACGGCGAGGCCAATGCGGCGCTGGTACGTTTCCTCTCCGATGAATGTGATGTGCCGCTTGCGCGGATCGAATTACTTGCCGGCCACACGGCCAAGCAGAAGCGCGTGAAAATTTGGCGGGCATGAATCCTCTGTCACGCCTGACACCGTGGACACCACACCGTTCCGCGTTGTCCGATGGTCGTGCGCGAAAGAATGCATCCGCACGTATTGCACGGCTTTCCGCCGCGGCCGTACACGGCCAACGTCTCCTGGTTGCGGCCGGGTTTGCCGAAGAGGTCCGCGAAGTCCGAGAAACTCGTCCCTCTGTTCCGTATGCCCTTCTCCAGGGCTTGAACGACTGCTTGGTGCAGTCGCGCCTTTTCCTGGCCGGTGAGGCTTGCGGCGGCGCGCCGCGGATCGATGCCCGCCGCGAAGCAGGCTTCGTCGGCGTAGATGTTGCCGATCCCCGCCACGAAGGTCTGATCCAGTAGAATGGATTTGAGGATCCCTTTCCTTCGCTCCAGCCGTGCCATGAATTCCTCTCTCGACACCGTGAGTGCGTCCGGCCCGAGCTTCCTCAGTGCCGGATGGGTGTCGATGTCCGTCGTGGGGACGAGCCATGCGCGGCCCAGCGTGCGCGGGTCGTTGAACACGAGCAGTTGATCATCCTGCAAATGAAAGCGGATGCGTTCGTCATCTTCAGGTGGAGGATCAGCGTGAGATTGCCGTCTGTCTCCAGCAGGAGATATTTGCCGCGCCGCTCCAGACTCACGATGCGCCTGCCGCGCAGTGCCTCGGTGAATGCGTCGTTGTGCCGCACCATGTTGGGGCGCAGCACCTCGATGGCGCGGAAGCTGTTTCCCCGCAGTACGGGCTCGATGGCGCGGAGGATCGTCTCGACTTCGGGGAGTTCGGGCATGGCAGCACCGTAGCGGCTGCAGCGGCATTGATCGAGTATGTAGCGCCTATGTTCTCGGCGCATGGTTTTACTGGCCGAGGCCGCGCCGCTCTGCCATACTCTGCCCATGCGGCATTCCCAGCGTCGCCAGACGTGCAACGGATTCACGCTCATCGAGCTTCTCCTCATCATCGGAGTGATCGCGATCCTCGCATCAATCGTTATTATCGCCGTCAATCCGCAGAAGCAACTGCTCGCGGCCGCCGACGCGTCGCGTCAACGGCATGCCGAAGAGCTGAAGAATGCGATGAGCCAGTACTACATCGACGCGGGTCTTCCTGCGAATATCGGGAGTATTTCCACCAGCATGGGCGACTACACGCCCGTGTGCAAGCAGGGCACAACGGCTAACGGCTGCGTGAACGTCGATTACATCGCTCCCGTGTACATCCCGACGGTCCCACAGGACTCAAACGAACCCTGTACGAGCGGGAGCATCCAATTATCGGGTTTCGGCATTTCGTACGAGGGGGCGAAGTTCCAAGCGGGCTCGCTGGGGCTTGGCGTCGCGAAGCCAAGTTGCATCGCTCCGAATCTCGTCGGATGGTGGCAGCTGGGATCGGTATCCAATGCGCTCGCCACGCCCGATTCCTCGGGTAATGGACTGGCGGGAACGTTGATCAATCCCGATGGCTCGACAGCGGTACCGGGTAAACTGGGCAGGGCGTTGTCGCTGAACGGCTTGAATGAGTTCGTGAGCGTGCCGGATACGGCGGCTCTGAAGTACAGCGGCGCCAACATGAGCGTCTCATTATGGATGTACCCTGCCGCGACGGAAGCGGGCTCCGCAATCTTGGTCTCGAAGCCCTGGAACGGCGTTGGACAGTATAACTACTTCCTCTATGTCATTCCCTCAAGCTCCTATGTCGCTTTCTGCGTCGCCGGCCAGTGCGTCAACGTGTACGGCGTCGGGGCGATCGGCAAGTGGAGCCACATCACTGGTACCATCGACGCGGCGAGGGTGATGAAGCTCTACGTGAATGGCGTGCTGCAGGCAACGGCGCAGAATACGGCCAGTTTCACGCCGTCGTCGGGCGACTCGAACCTCCCCTTGGTCGTCGGGTCGTTTTTCCCCTACGCGCAAGGGTGGGCGGGAAATGTCGATTATTCTTTCGACGGGTTGATCGACGACGTACGTATCTACAATGCCGCTCTCACCGCGGACCAGGTGAAGCAGGTGATGGCGGGAGGAACATAGGAAAGAAGCCAAGACGCCAAGACTCCAAATCCCAAATAAATCCCAAGATTCTAACCTGGGCTTGTCGGTACAAGTTCAGCTCAAGCCATTGGGATTTGGAATCTTGGGGCTTTGGGTTTTATTTCCATCTCCCCTCCGCCTGCCACTTCCGCAGCGTCTGCATCAGCACTTCTTTGTAGGGTGACGCAGCGTCGCGGACGGCGCGGGCGACGATGGCGTCGCGGTCGGGATTATTCCGCAACTTGCGCAGCTCAGCATTCGCCTGGCCGGCGATGGAGGTCTTCGACTGGTACGTCTCGAGATTGCCGAGGAGCAGGCC
>CAZTYD010000137.1:377-3590 GCA_964618035.1 uncultured Candidatus Peribacteria bacterium | reverse complement strand
GCCCGGGTGCATCGTGATGAGCGGCGGGCGCTCCTGGTCGGGGATCACTTCGCTCGGCGTGGCCGTGAAGCCGGTGCCGGTGGGCGTGCCCTCGCCGATGGCGGCGATGTCGGTCAGCTGCTGGCCCTCAATGGTCACGGGCACAAGCTGCAGCGAGTATGTCACGCCGGGGAGCAGATCGGTGAGGCGGTACTGCTTGAGCGCCGGATTGATGACGCGCTGCTCGCTCAGATCGTCCGGCGAGGCGCCGAACTTCACGATGAAGGCGCCGAGGGTCGGGGCGTTGGGGAAATCCCACGCCAGCGTGAGCTCGCTGTCGCCGGGCGTCACCTGGAGCTTGATGCCGTCCGGCACCGCCGAGACGGTCGCGCTCTTCTGCGTGCTCTCGCGGTTGCCGAGCAGGCCCGTGACGGCGAAGAGGTAGCGCGTGCCCGGCATCAGCCCCTGCACGACGGCTGAGGTCGTGCCGTCGGGTGTGTCGATGCTCTTGGCGAACACGGGGTCCTGGTTCGTCTGGCTCGCGTCGGCGTCGCCGATGTAGATGCGGTAGCGTTCCACCTGGTCGCTCGAGGCGGTCCAGTGGAGCTTGACAGCGTTGATCTGCGGCTCGGCTTGCACGTTCTGCACCTGCGCGAGACCCTTCGGCACCACCGTGAGCGACGACTCGAACGTGCTCGCGTTGCCGGCTTCGTCCGTCGCAGTGGTGATGACGGAGTACGTGTTCTCGCGGGCCGGCGCGATGAAGAGCGCCTGGTACATGCTCGGGGTGGAGGGATTCTGCCTGAACTCCACGGTCTGACCGTCGATGACGAGCGCGACGCTCTTGATGTCGGTGTCGCTCAGCTGCGTCATGGCCAGCACGTTGGCGCCCGCCTCCGGCGAGGGCGGCGAGAACGTGACGCCGCGCACCGTCGGCGCCGTTGCATCCACCGTGACGCTGACGGTCGCGGGCGCGAGGAAATTCTGCTGGTCGGACACTTTGATGGTCGCCTGCGTGCTGCCCGGCGCGAGCTGCACGTACGCGGCGAACGCGCCTTCCGCGTCGCTCTGCGTCGTCACCGGCGCGGTGCCGCCTTCCACGGTGAGGTTCATGAGCGGGGCGGCCTTGCCCGTCACCTGCACTTGCAGCCCGGCCACGGCCGAGCGCGGCGTGAGGATCTCGATGCGGCCGCTCGTGCCGGCGTCGCCGGTGGAGTTCGCGATGATCTTCGCGCTCCCGCTGATACCGGGATTGCTGGCGTCCTCCACGCGGATCTCGTGGAGCCCCGCCTGCGTGAACGTGAGTGCCGCCGGCACGTTGAGTTCGCCCTGCGACTGCACGAGGAACTTCAGCTTCCCGTACCCGTCGCGGTCGGTGTCGATGCCGGGGAGGATGGCGTTGGCGTCGTTGGTCACCGACACGTACACGGATCCCGTGTAATCCGGCACGAGGTTGCCCTGCGCGTCCACCGCGCGGATGCTGAAGGCGAAGGGCTCTTTGAGCGTGGCGATCTTCGGCAGCTTCAGCTCGAATCCCTTGATGACGCTCTGCGCGTGCGCCGTCGGGACGATGCTCGCGACCAGCGCGTCGCCGCCCACGGCGCCCATCCCGCCGATCCACAGCGTCGCGCGGCTGTCGATGACTGTATTACTGAGCAAGTCGAGCGCGGTGAGCGTCGTCTGTCCCGCCTCGCGCGCCTGCACCGAGAAACGCTGCATGCCCGCGGCATCCGTCATGTCCGTCAGCTGCGTTACCGTGTCGCTCGGGCGGCTGGCCACGAGGTGCACCGGCCGGCCGGCGAGCGGGTTGGCGAAGCGGTCGCGCAACGTGACGCGCACTTCCGTCGTCTGTCCCGCGCTCACCTGCGTCTGTTGCGCCTCCACCGCCGAGTTCTGCGCGTCGACGGCGCCGGGTTTCACGGCGAAGTGCGCCGAGGCCGGGAGTGGCGCGCCCTGTTGCTCCACGGTTACTTCGTACACGCCCGCTTCCTCCAATGCATTACCGGGGATGCTCACGCTCGCGTTGCCGTTCGCGTCGACCTGTGCCGAGAGAGGAACATCCGCACCGGATGGCGAACGCACGACAATGTCGGCATCACCGGCGGCCAAGCCCGACGCGTGAACAGTCGTAGCGAGGCCGGCGAACGTGTCGCTCGCCTGGATCGAGCCTACGGCCAAGGCCGGGAGCGGCGCCGCGCACAGGCTAACAGCGAGCGTGATGGCGAAGAGTTGTTTGTGCATGTATCGCTGTATTATAGCAAAAAAGGGGTGTTTCTTCAATGAGAGTGCATGTGTAGAATCATTGACAATTGATGATTGAAGATTGGCGATTCTTGGCTTCAACATGCGTGAAATATGTATTTGAGATCGCAAATCAATATTTGTCAATCATCAATTTGATCCGCGTCTCTCCCTCTGCGGTATCCTAGCGCCCATGCGGCGCCTCTCCCTAGTTTTGCTCACATCGTCCCTTCTCCTGGTCGCCTGTACGGGCTCCGGCTCGAAAGTGACGGTGACATGCAAGGAGCAGTTTTGGAACGGATCGGTAGGGACGTGCCTGCCGACAGGATGGAAGGTGGTGCCGCGCGAGACGCTCACCGAGCGCGGGCTGCCGCAGGAGGTGGTGGCCGCGTTCCAGCGCGAGCAGAGCCAGGCGGGGCAATCGCCGGTGCTGCTCATCACCAAGCAGACGCTGGCGCAGGATGTCGACCCGGCCGCGTACAGCGACGCGAGCATCCGCTCCGTCACCGACATGCCCGGGTACAAGGAGATCGACACGCGCAACGTGACGATCGACGGCCAGAAGGTGAAGATTCACATCTTCAGCGCGCAGCCGAACGCCGACGAACCCGCGCGGCGGTTCTACCAGCTCAGTACATCCACAAAGGGCGCCGGCTACACGTACACGGCGCTCACGCCGCTCTCGGTGGATAAGACGTTGGATGCGGAAGTGCTGCTGATGCTGCAGAACGCGACGTTGGTACAGCAGGGAGGCGGACAGTAGCCGGGAGCGAAGATTCCAAGATTGCAAACGAACATCCAATGGTTCGAGGCTCGCTGGGGCTCGCACCTCGCCATGACGACGTCCTTCGAGGCTCGCTTCGCTCGCGCCTCAGGATGACGGTGTACGGAGGATTTGCATTCTTGCAGTCTTGCAATCCTGGGTTCTTCTCCTGGAGGTGCTGGTGGGAATTGCACCCACGTATGGGGGTTTTGCAGACCCCTGCCTTACTA
>CAZTYD010000137.1:0-367 GCA_964618035.1 uncultured Candidatus Peribacteria bacterium | reverse complement strand
GGAGTCTAGCGAATCGATGCGGGGAATGCCACAGCGTCCGCGCCAAAGCATGGCGCTCTCCTTGGTTACTTCCTCTCCTCCCGGTACACAGCGTCGATCGCTATCCCCCCGCGCACGTTGAACTTCACCGTCACTTCCACCGAGAGTGGCTGCACGAATGTCATCATGTCCTTGCCGATGTCGATGGCCAGGTGCTCGTGGAAGACGCCTTCGTTGCGGTAGCTCTCGAGGTACAGCTTCATCGATTTCGATTCCACCACGTACTGGTCGGGCCGGTAGACGATCTCGATCTGCGCGAAATCCGGCTGCTTGGTGAGCGGGCAGACGCACGTGAACTCGGTGCAGTGCAGGCGCACCTGCTGGCGGC